>JAYTFI010000361.1:0-10685 GCA_043734485.1 Acidimicrobiales bacterium
CTGGTCAACGCCAAGCTGATCCGGGGCACACCGGTGATCTTCACCAGGAACAGGCTGATGATCGTCGTTCCGAACGGCAATCGGATGCGGGTGAAAACCCTTGCCGACCTCGGCAACCCCGAGGTGCTCGTGGCGCTGGGCGCGGTGGGGGTGCCGGCCGGCGACTACGCCCGCCAGATCCTGGCCAGGGCCGGGGTGACGGTCATGCCGAAGTCGCTCGAGCCGAGCGTGTCGGCCATCGTCTCGAAGGCGTCCCTGAAGGAGATCGACGCCGGGATCGTGTACGCCACCGATGTGGCCATCGACGAGTACCGGGTCGACGGGGTCGCCATTCCTGATGAGCAGAACCTCATCGCCTCGTACCCGGTCGCCGGTGTGGCGTCGGGCAGGAACCCCGCCACCGCGGCAGCCTTCGTGGCCTACTCGCAGGGGTCCGCGGCGCAGTCGATCCTGAAGAAGTACAAGTTCCTGCCATTGCCGTAGCGGGGTGCGTGTGCCAAAGGCAGCGGACGTCGAACGTCACTCGACCCGCGGCTCGTGCAACTGCATGAAGACACCCTCGTACGTGCGGGCCATGGTCTCGCATGCCTCGCGCATTGCCGCGTCCGCCATCGGTGCCGCGCCCTGGATTGGGCCGGTTGGGTTGTAGTTGTACGCAACGTCGTAGGCCGGCGACAGCGACCAGCGCCCGGCTTTGTCCATCAGGAAGGCGATGTTCTCCACGTGGTCGACCTGGTTTCGGGCGACGATGTTGAACGCCATCCGTCGAAACTGCTGTTCGGTGTCAAGGGTTCGGCATTCGGTCATGGTGACCCCCGCCAGGATGGAAGCCAGCGGGCGGCGCGGCCCTGGCCGGCTAGCCATGCGTCGATCACCGCATTGCCGTACCTGTCAGGCAGCGAGTCGCCAGCAGCCCGGGGTCCGTGGGAAGGTTTCGGGGGCCAGACCACCGAACGGTGAGGCGCAGTGGCCAGCGGTTCCTCGACCGGAGGCGCGTCGGCGGCGCCGGCCACGGCGTTCCAGGAGATCCATCGGGGCAGGGCCTGGCTCCGGGATGAACTCATCGAGCCGGTCGAGGATGCGCGGCGCCGGGACGTTTGCGGGAACGCCGTGAGCGCGACCGGACTCTGCCCTGCTTCGGCCCGTCCACCGTGCGTTTCGACACACCGGCCTCCACGGCCAGATCCGCGTGGGTGAGGTTCTCTTGGCGGCGCAGATCATCAAGGCGGCGGCCGAGTTGTTCTGGCCCCGAGCTCTCAGCCAGACTGGCCAATGAGCGTACGGACATGGTCCGGGCCGATGCAGAGAAGGAGCGTCGGGATGCGAGGGCCGGTCTCGGAACCGACGAGGAGGCGGTAGAGGAGCGCGAACAGCTGCCGCTGGGCGAGCTTGACCTCCTGGGGCAGCTTCTTCTCGGAGACGTCCAGGCCGGCGAGCATCTTCGGGACGCCATAGGCCAAAATGGTCAAGCCGGCGAGCGTCCAGTGCTCCTCGAGCTTGTCTGCGAGGAGTGCCAGGGAACCCCGCTGCACGTCGTCCAGTGACGCAAGGAGCCCCGTGTCCGGTTCGGTCCGCACAATGGTCCGGTCCTCCGGAGCGGCCTGTGTACGGACCCACGTCGCGGCCTTCTCCAGACGCGGGCGGACATCGTCGAGCGATGTGACCTCCGGGTCCATTGCGGACAGGATGCGCAGCATCTGGTCTTCATTGCCGCCGGTGATGTCGAGGATCGAGCACAGGGCGCGGTAGTTGATCGGGACGGGCGTGTGCGGCAGCTCGCTGACTGCGGTGCGGATCGAGCGCGAGTGCACGGCGCTTTCACGGGTTTGCTCCGTTCCGGCCGTGACCCTCGATGCGAGCGCGTCCCACTCGTCGTAGAGGCGGTGGATCTCGTTGTCGAAAGCCACGGTGAAGGACTGGTTCGGACGGCGTCGGACGTAGAGCCAGCGGAGGATGTGGGGCTCCATGATCAGGAGCGCGTCGGCGGGCGTGGGCACGCCGCCCTTGGACGACGACATCTTCGCCATGCCCGAGATGCCGACGAAGGCGTACATCGGGCCGATCGGCTGTTCGCCGCCGAAGACCTCCTCCACGAGCCGACCGCCCACGACGTACGAACTGCCCGGGCTCTGGTGGTCGACGCCCGATGGTTCGAACACAACATGCTCGTAGCGCCAGCGCATCGGCCAGTCGACCTTCCAGACGAGCTTGCCGTGGAAGTCGCGATCGAGGTGCATTATTTGCGAGTGGCCGCAGCGGCACTTGTAGGCCAGCTCGGTGGTCTCCGGGTCGTATGACGTCACCGTCGTGAAGTCGGTGCCGCACCCATGGCAGTAGGGCTTGAACGGGTAGTAGCTACCGCCCGTCTGCGTTCCGTCATCCTCGGATGCCGCGCCTGAGCCTGCGGCCTGCTCTGCCTCCTCGGCCGTCAGCGTCGCTTCCGTACCTGCCGCGTCACCAGTACCTGCGGCGTCGGATTTCTTGGTGCGGTAACGCGCCAGCACGGCGTCGATCGTGCCGCGTTCACGCATCGCGAGCAGCACCTGGTCCCGGTAGGCGCCCGACGTGTACATCTCGGTCTGATCGATGCCACGGAACTCCACCCCGAGCTCGGCAAGGGGCCCGATCAGCGCGGCCTTGAAATGCTCGGCCCAGTTGGGATGGACCGATCCCGGAGGGGCCGGAACCGCCGTCAGCGGTTTGCCGATGTGCTCGTTCCAGGCCTCGATGCCCGCGATCCCGCCCGGCACCTTGCGGAAGCGGTCGTAGTCGTCCCAGCTGATGATGTGCACGCAGTCGCGGCCGCGTCTGCGGATCTCGTCGGCCACGAGGTGCGGCACCATCACCTCGCGCAGGTTGCCGAGGTGAATAGGTCCTGACGGCGAGATCCCCGACGCACACACGATCTGGCGCCCAGGGAAGCGCCGATCGCCTGCCTCGATCACCTCATCGGCCAAGCGCGCCACCCAATCGGAGTCGGCCTGGTCGTCGGTGCTCGTCACCCGTTGAGCACGGTCCTGGCGGTCGGGGTGCTTCAACACGGTTCGCTACCTGGTCTTCCGGGTGGGTGGAGTCGTCCATTGTTCCTCACTGCCCGACAGGGTTGGTGCCTCCGGTGACTTTTTATCGATAGCTGCGCCGCTCGGCGGATACTTGTCCGCTCCGGCCCACCCGATACAGAAGAGAGACCTTCTCCGTGGAGCAAACAGTTTCGCGGCGATTCCCGATCGACGGAGGTACCGCCTCCCGACCGATCCTTCGTTTCGCCGCCCATCCAGTCGAGCGGCCGACGACATCGTCCGCCGCAACGGTCATGCGCAGAAATGCAACTTGCCCGGCGGACGCGCATGTGACCCGTGTCGAGGCGAGGATCGCTGATCTGCTCTCGGGTGAGCGGGACCGGTGGCGCTCGCGATATCCCGCTCTCGAAGCGGGCTTCGACAGTTTGACTGCGTTCATCCTGGGTGGCGGCAAACGGCTTCGCCCGAGGTTTGCGTTCTGGGGTTTCGTGGGTGCCGGAGGCGCGCCGGATGACGATCGCCTCGTGGACCTCGGCGCGGCGATCGAGATGCTGCATGCGTTCGCCCGGATCCATGACGGCGGGGCTGATGCCGGAATACACCTCGCTCACCGTTCTCGCGATCGGCGCAGCAGTTGCCATCGATATGGTGCTGCTGCGCACTCGGTTGGTGTCCCGATTGACGTTCTGGATCAGCCTTGGTCTGATGTTCTTCTTCCAGGTCTTTGTCGACGGATGGCTCACCCGCAGTGAGGGCACCATCGTGATCTATGACCCCGATCGACTCAGTGGCCTGCGCCTCTTCTTCAATACGCCGGTCGAGGATTTCGGCTTCGGATTCGCACTGATCCTGTGCACCCTGTCGGTGTGGACCCGGCTTGCCCGGGCGGACCGAACATGAGCCCTGTGGCCCACGTCGGCATCGCGCTTTTGTCGGCAATCGCGATGGAACCGATTTCAGCCGCCATCCACCGCTTGATCGGCCACGGTGTGGCATGGCCCATCCACCGCAGTCACCACGAAGGGCCGGTCCGGGGTCCGGAAGCGAACGACATCATCCCTGCCGTGTCCGCGCTCGTGACCGTCGCGATGTTCAGCGTCGGGGTCTTCAATTCCCGCTTCACCTGGATGGTGCCGATCGCGGCAGGGGTAACGCTCTATGGCGCCGCCTACTTCGCGGTCCACGACCTCTACATCCACCGTCGTCTCCGGGTGTTCCCGACATACGTGCGGTGGCTGGAACCGTTCAAGACCGCGCATCTCGAACATCACCGTTCGGGGGACGGAAACTGGGGCATCTTCGCCGTCCGAGGGCTTCGACTCAGGGAGCATCGCCATCGGTGGAGCGCAGCGGGGACGGCTGATCCGAACGCGCGCGAACCAGCGGGTCGCCGCGCGCGAAGTCGCCAAAATCAACGGGCAGCGATCGTACTTCCACCGACTTCGCGCGCAGCGACCCCAAAGTTCGCGCGCGTCGACACGCGCAAGTTCTTTCAGGCACGCCTCGACGACCAGAATCAGGAGATGACGACTCGTGTCCCGGTGATCATCGAAGCAGCGATCAACGGAGCGACCCTGCCGAGCATGAACCCGAACGTCCCGCGAACCCCCGAGCAGATCACTGCGTGCGCGCTCGAGTGTCTCGACCGAGGCGCGGCGATCGTGCACAACCACAACGACGAGCCGAACGTCGGGGGACCGGCCCGTCACGACCCTGAGCCCTACGCCGCGGCGTGGGAACCGGTCCTCGCCCGTCACCCGGACGCCTTGCTCCACCCCACCGTTCGCGGCATGTCCGACGACGCCCCGATCGAGGATCGGTACGCGCATCTCGACTCGCTCTTCGAACGGGGTCTTCTTCCTATGGCTTCCGCCGATCCCGGCATCGTATCGATCGGGTCGATGGTCTACGGGAACTCTGCCTCCGACGCTTCATACATGTTCGAGTGGTGCCGTACCCGAAACGTCCCGGTACACGTATCGGTCTTCGAACCCGGGTTCCTGCGAGTCGTGTTGCGGCACCTCGCCGCCGGCTCTCTACCTGATCGGGTAAAGGTCCAGCTCTACTTCGGGGGCGTCCTCGCGTTTGGACTCCCACCAACTCTGGCGTCACTCGATGCCTACGCATCCATGCTGGAAGGCACCAGGCTCCCCTGGATGGTCGGGGTCATGGGCGGTGACGCACTGGCGAACGGGTTTGCCGCCGCCGCCGTTGCGCGTGGCGGTCACATCCGCGTCGGGCTCGAAGACTTCCGTGGGGCGACGATGCCCCGCAACGAAGATCTGGTGGCGGCCGCGGCAACGATGGTGATGGATTTCGGCGCCGAGATCGCCACGTCCTCGCAGACCCTTGAGCTCCTCGATCGCCGGCTCTGAGCCGCGATGGCGCTCGGGTGGCATGGACCGATCGGCGGATCGGGGCTACCTAACCCTTCGCCGCGAGCTCCTCCTGATACCTGGCGGTCATCATCTCGACGGCCTTCATCGACTGCTCGGCCAGCGCCGGCCGCGCCGCCTCGGCGCGGGACTTCGCCTGCGACGTGCTCCAAGCCTGTCCCTGGAACTGCGGGATCACATGCTGCGCGATCAGCTCGAAGCTGCGCTTCGTCGCAACGGGATTCGCCCATTCGTGAGCCATGAGCAGGTACGCGCCAAACCCTCCGTTCGACTGCTTCGTGAGGCGGTCGATCTGCGCTGCACAGTCGTCCGCGGTCCCGATCGCACCGAGCCCCGAGTCGTTCACGAAGTCGATCATCTCGCGAACCTGTGTCCCGTCGCCGACCGCCATCTGCGGGAACGCAGCGACATGCTGGAAGTAGTTGAACCACTGCTGGATCCCGTATTCGACGTCGAGGTACGCCTGCTCCTTGGTCTCGGCGATGTGGCACATTCCGACGAGGCGCCATGCGGCCCGATCGACGGCCGTCCCGAACGTCGCCGCCCGCTCCTCCATCACGTCCCAGTGCAGACCGAGGATGTCGAAGCCCGCCGCCTGGGTGGCGCCGATCGACAGCAATCCGATGCCGTGCTTGCCGGCGAGGCGGGGGCCCGACGGCGACGCAACCGCGGCGACGGCGACATCGAAAAGCGGCTGCGAGTACGGCCGCAGGTGCAGGCGGGCGTCACGCAGATCCCAGCGGTCGTTCTTGAACGTGACCGGCTCGTCGGTGGTGAGCAGCCTCATGATGATGTCGCACGCATCCTCGAGGAGCTGGCGCGTCTCGCTCTGGTCGAGGCCGATCATCGTGGCGTCGGTCGGCAACGCCCCTGGGCCCATGCCAAGCATGAATCGCCCGCGCGTCAGATGGTCGAGAAGCACGGCGCGCTCAGCGACCCAGAGGGGGTTGTGGTAGCTCACGCTCACCACGCCCGTGCCCAATCGGATGTGCCGTGTGCGCTCAGCGGCGGTGGCGATGAAGATCTCCGGTGACGCGATGATCTCCGATCCGGCGGAGTGGTGCTCACCGATCCATGCTTCGTCGTAGCCGAGCCGGTCGAGGTGGCCGATCAGGTCGAGGTCACGTTCGAGTGCCAGCGTCGGGCTCTCGCCCGCTGGATGAAACGGTGCCATGAAGATGCCGAAACGCAGACGGTCGATCACTGTGGGTCCCCCGGACTCTCGATGCATTCGCCCTGGACTATACGCGCGGCGATGCTGTCGGCGTCGGGCGCGTCACACGCCGTTCGGGCGGGCGAAACGGAATCGGCTGAGATCGCCCGGTCGTGAGGACCATGAAAGCGACGACAACGCCGGCCACGGCAGCGGCGGGTCCTGCCTCGGCGCATTGGCGGTGCCCGCAATCCGCACCGACGGCCCGTAGCGACTCGATGGTGTCCAATCGAAATTCCACACGCCACGACGTACGACCGTCCTCATGGTGGTGCGCGTGACAACTACGAAGCGAGACCAATCCGTGGTCGCTCCAGCTGGTAGCGCGAGGGCGAGCGCTGAGCCGTCGGCACTCGCTCCACCAACCAGATGCCGTGGCCGCGACCAGCGGCCGGCCACCGTTGTAAACCACGACGATGACGACCCCAGCACACGATCGACACGGGTCGAGGCCCCAACGTGGCGGACTCGCCATACCCCTTGAGCTCCGTCCGCGGACACCACCTCTGCCGCCGGCGGCGACGCCGGGATCCGCGACCACCTCGGACCACAGCACCGCAGCACCGCGGCAAGAAAGACGATCGATCGGAACTCCCGCGCGAACCTTGCTGAGCTGACGATCGGCGGGCTCCAGCTACCTCTTCGGCCTTCTCGACCCACCGGCGAGCCCGCTCGTAAGGGCCGGATTGCAGTGGTCCGATGGCGGTTGGACCGGGGAAGCTTCGATAGCGCCGGCGTCGACTGCTGCGGCCACAACGGCCTCCGGTGCGTCCACCATGAGGAGCATCCGGCCTGTTGCGCCTCCGAGATTGTCGGGGCTGAAGCGCTTCATGAGGGTGAGCCCCTTCTCAACTCTGAAAGCGACCACCTAGAGTGGTCGTATGTGCGGATACCAGATGCTGGGGCGGGAAGCCTGCGGTCGCTTGGTGGTTCCGTTGTGGGCGGTCGAGCGGTGCGGACGGTGGTGCGTCGAGGTCTGACGGGCTCGGCGTCGACCGGGTCCAAGACGAGTAGCCGGTTGACTTTGCATGCACGCGCAGCGATCGCATTCATAGGAATCTCTGTGCTCGCATCGGGGTGTAGCGACGCGGTCGCAGCGACCAAGACCACGAAAGCCAGCGTCAAGTCGAAGACGACAGCGAAGCGCAAGACGCCGGCTCGGCCGACGACGACGGTCAAACGGACGACGTCAACGGTGCTGCCGACAACGCGTCCGGCCACCTCATTGGTTCCGAAGCTGTCGGCTGAAGCGCAAGCGGTTCTTGCCGGTTACGAGTCGTATCTCGTCGTGTTCGCTGCGGCGGCGCGGGAGCCTGAGCGGGCTGAGGCGATCTTGCCGAAGGGCGTGACGGGCGATGCGTTGGACCGTTTGATTGAGATCGCCCGGTACGACATCTCCCAGGGCCAGTACTGGGATGGTACGCGCGCACACATCATCTCGAAGCCACGGGTGCAATCGATCGGGGAGAGTCGCGCCACGATCCGTGATTGTCAGTCTGTCGGCGGAGTGCTGCGGAAGCGTGCGACGAACAACGTCGTCAGCGGATCGACGGAGCCGGATATCGATGACCTTGTCGTGGATCTGGTGAAGATCGGCGGAGCGTGGGTCGTGACGCGAACGGATCGCACCAACACGGTGGAAGGGAAGAGCACGTGCGCCGCAGCATCCTCACCGTGATCCTCACCGGATTTCTCTGCGCATCGGTGGCCCTCCCTGCTTCCGCCGGCCGTCGCGACCCGAAGACACCACCGCGTGGTGTTCGTGTGACGACGTCGGGGAGCACGGTGCGGTACACGGTGAACCGGGCGGGGAAGCCTCGGACGCCGGGGCGGGTGCGGGTGAATCCGGGGTCGGTGACGTGTCGGCGGTGGACAACGACGGAGACGGTGGTTAGGGACCGGAAGAAAACTACTTGGACGGCCGGAGGCCGAAACGGTGCCATTCACCGGCCCAAACGCGTTCAGGTCGTGCAAGTAGTTGCCGGTCCATCGTGCGTTGGGCGGTCCCGCGATCGTCCGTGAGGACGTTGGTGAACACGAACGACCAGTCCGCCGGTGACAACTCTTCGATGGCGCGAAGGACGACATCGCGAACGTCGTCCACGCGGTCCCGAACGGCCTGCGCTATTTGGCCGCTGCCGGCGACCCCGACCACTTCGAAGATGACGTTGCTGGTGTGATGATTGTCGACCACGACGACGTGGTCGTCGGTTGCGATCCCGGCGAGCGCGCCGGCGATTGTGTACTTGCCCGCAGCCGGAAAGCCGATGACCGGGCTCCGGGTCACCCCGCGAGGCTATTGCCTCGCTGCTACGGTCGCAGGCGGGAGGACCAATGGACGGCATTCACGATCTCGGCGGCATGCAGGGTTTCGGGTCGCTCGAGCGCGACGAGGCGATCTTTCACTCGCATTGGGAGCGTCGGGCATTCGGCATGGCGATGTCGGCGCGCATCGACAATGCGAACACCGACGACTTTCGCCATTCGATTGAACGGCTGGATCCTGCGCAGTACCTCACGGTCGGGTACTTCGGCCGATGGATGGCCAGCGTGGAGATCCGCCTCGAAGAGCGCGGCCTGTTGAACCGCGACGAGGTGGACTCCCGCGTCGGCAGCGACGCCATTCGACCACGTGCGACGCCGACTATCGGCCTTCCTGGGGGCCCCATGCCGGGTGGGTCGGTGCAGCCGGTCGACCGTGCCGCCCGGTTCGCGGTTGGCCAGGCGGTGCGCACGCTCGAACTGCATCCGACCGGCCACACCCGGCTCCCGGGTTACGTCCGGGGGAGCTGTGGCGTGGTGGCGCTCGTGCACCCGTCGTTCGTGTTCCCAGACACCAATGCCCACGGGTTGGGTGCAAAACCGCAACACGTCTACGCCGTGAAGTTCCGCGCCGCCGATCTGTGGGGTGCCGGCGATCACATGGTCCATGTGGACCTTTTCGAGGACTACCTGGAGGCCGTATGAGCGAGCATGACCATGACGATCATCACCGCCACGACGATCCGCGCGCGCTGCGAGCCGAGGCGCTGGAGGCGATCCTGATCGAACGTGGTCTTCTCGAACCGGCGGCAATCGATGGGGTGCTCGACTACTTCGAGAATCAGCTCGGGCCGATGCTCGGCGCGAAAGTGGTTGCGCGGGCGTGGACGGATCCGGCGTTCAAGGCCCGGTTGTTGCACGACGGTCTGGCGGCGATTGGTGAGCTCGGTCTCGGTGGCCCGCAGGTCGATCACCTCGTCGTCGTGGAGAACACGCCCGAAGTGCACAACGTCGTTGTCTGCACGCTGTGCTCGTGCTATCCGTGGGGGCTGCTCGGTTTGCCACCCGCCTGGTACAAGTCCTTCGCCTACCGGTCCCGGATCGTGCGGGAGCCGCGGGCAGTGCTGGCCGAGATGGGGTGTGATCTCCCCGCCGAGGTCGAGGTGCGGGTATGGGACTCGTCCGCAGAGGTGCGCTATTTCGTGCTTCCCGAGCGGCCCGCAGGATCGGCGGGAGAGGGCGAGGACGCGCTCATCGGCCACGTGCGCCGCGATCACATGATCGGTGTCGCCCGTTGAATCCAGAGCTCGACCTCGACGGTCCGGCCGCGCCGCCGCGGATCAATGGCGAGCTGGCGTTCTCGCACCCTTGGCAGGGCCGGTTGTTCGCCACCACGATGGCGTTGTGCGACGCCGGACGGCTCGACTACGGGGTCTTCCGGGACCGGCTCATCGCCGCAATTTCCGCCGCGCCCGTTGCTTCTGTTGCGACGGTCGGCGTTGTTTCGTCTGCAGCCATCGCATCACCGAACGACTCCTACTGGGCGGCGTGGCAGGACGCGTTGGAGACCGAACTCGAACAGCGCGGGCTGTGTGACGTGACTGAGCTCACGAGTCGCTCGATCGCGTTCGCCGAGCACCACTGAGCGTCCCAGCGAAACTCGGGGCCTCTGCGGGCGAGTGCCGGCCGGTTCAGATCCCCCGACGGACCGGGAACAGGTCCGGGTAGTCCGGCGAGCGCTTTTCCGTCATCGCGGTGAATGCCTCGGCCATGTCTGCCGGGACGTAACGGCCC
>JAYTFI010000362.1:0-11779 GCA_043734485.1 Acidimicrobiales bacterium
TGGATCGCCACGGCCTGCGCTACCTCGAAGTCGACCCGGCGTCGCTGGCCGTGCACTGGAACGGCGGTCCGGCCTGGTTCACGTTCCACGACGTGGAGCGCACCGTCGAGTCGCTGCAGATCAGCTACCCCGGTGAGGTCGAGGGCTACCGCCGGTATCTGAAAGCCGCCTTGCCGGTGGCGAAGATGGTGAGCGAGATCGGCCAGTCGACACCCACGCCCGGTTCGGTGCTCGGCAACCTCGGGCGGAACCCGATGCGCTCGTCCCGGGCCATCCCGACACTGCTGCGGTGGTCGAGGCGTAGTGCCGCCGACGTGCTCCGCTCGTTCTTCACCACCGACCAGGTGCTCACACCGGCGCTCACCCTCGGGCCGACTGTGTGGGGGGTCGCCCCCGAGACGCCCGGTACCGGGCTCGGGGCGCTCACGTACGCAACGAAGCATGTCGCTCCGACCGGTCGCCCCGTCGGGGGCAGTGGTGCGCTGCCGCTCGCCGTGCAGGCTGCATTCGAAGAGGCGGGTGGTACGGTCCGCGTCGGCGCCCGCGTGCGCCACATCCTGTGCGACGGGCCGGCCGTCCAAGGCGTTGAGCTGGCCTCGGGCGAGGTCATCGAAGCGCCGATCGTCATCTCCGCCGGCGACACCCACAACGCCCTCGTGCGCTGGCTGAAGGACCCGCCGCCGGCCATCCATGCCCTCGTCGAGCGCTACCGCACGATGCCCGCAGCCGAGGGCTACGAGGCGAAGGTCGACGCCGTCCTCGACAGCCGCTACGACTGGCCCGGCGTCGACGATCCGATGCTCGCCCGTCTCGGCCTGGACCGGAACCGGATGCTGTTCCCGAGCGCGATCGTGTCCAAGCCGATCGCCGAGATCACCGCAGACCACGCCGCCGCGAAGCTCGGTCGGATCGCCGAGCAGCCGCAGTTCTTGGTGCAGATGCCGTCGGCCCTCGACCCGTCGGTCGCGGCTGCACTACCGAGCGGTTCGGAGGTGTTCAGCCTCGAGGTGTTGTGGGCACCGCACAACCTCGAAGGGGGTTGGGCCGGTTCGGGCGAGCCCGAGCGCTGGCTGCGCAAGGTCTCCGAACTGGTCACGATGCCCGACGGACGGCCATTCCACGAGCACGTCGTGTCGTGGCGGCTGATGGGCCCGGTCGAGTACGACCGCGAGCTGTCCATGCCCCGCGGGCACGCGCAGTCCTTCGCCGGCACGCCGATCACCGCGCTGCTCGGGCGGAACCGGGAGCAGACCCGCTACGAGACGCCGGTCCGTGGCCTCTTCCTCACCGGCGCCGGGACGTTCCCGGGTGCGGGTGTGTGGGGCGCGTCGGGTCGGAACGCGGCGACCGCAGTGCTGGCCGACGACGGGCGCAGTGCTCGGGCGCGACGGGCGGTGGCCGCCGCAGTCGGCTGAGCCGTCGGATCGGCCCGCGACCGCTTCGACGACGAAAAGATCCCGGGCGCGGCGGATCGGGACACCAAATCACCAGACATGTCACGTATCGTGACGAGAAACGACACGCCAACGCCGGATACCCACGATCCGTGCCATTCACGGCCATACCCTCGTGCCGATCCGCCGCGCTCAGCTGGGTGCAGGTGGGCGCGGATGGAAACCATCGGTCCAACCACTTCCACGGCACTGCAGAAGCGCCGCACCCATTCGAGGTTCGGCAGCCACCCGCCTGCCGGTCCGACACGGACGCGAGCGAACACCCGCTTCACAAAACGTTAACGGTGCGGCCGGGGGCAACCGTGTGCCGTCTTCTAGTGTCGTGGCGCTTATGGTTCCTATCGCCAACGCACACCTGTCCGGATCGCAGCCGGCCGGGCGGCTCGCCGGCCTTCGCGCCGTGGTTACCGGCGCGGCCCGCGGGATCGGGGCCGAGATCGCGGCCACCTACGCCAGCGAAGGAGCCCGGCTCGCGGTCGTCGACCTTCTGGGGAGCGAACTGGAGGCCGTGGCCGACCGCATCGGGGCCGCGGCCGTCATCGGCGACCTCCGCGCGCCCGACAGCGCCCGCGAGGCGATCGGTCAGGCAATTGCCTCGCTCGGGGGCATCGACATCCTGATGAACAACGCGGGCGTCCTGCGCTTCTCATCGATCCTCGACATGGACGTCGCCGAGTGGGACCTGATGTTCGAGGTGAACGTCCGCTCGATGCTGCTCACCACGCAGGTCGCGGTCCCGGCCATGATCGCCCAGGGAACCGGCGGCAAGATCGTGAACATGGCGAGCATGGGCGGCAAGCTCGGTTCACCCAACCAGGCGCACTACTGCGCCTCGAAGGCTGCGGTCATCGCCTTCACCCGCGTCTCCGCGATGGAGTTCGGCCCGTACGGCATCAACGTGAACTGCATCTGCCCGGGCTACGTGCTCACCGAAATGGGCGCGGCCACCCGTACCGAGGAGATGGTGGCCGGGTGGTCGGCGAAGTCGCCGCTGAATCGGCTGGCCGCGCCGGCCGACGTGGCCCGAACCGCGCTCTTCTTGGCTTCTTCCGACGCGGACTACTGCACCGGTCAGGCCATGAACGTCTCCGGCGGCATGGTGATGCACTGACCGCCGGCCGCCCGCCAGCGCTGAGCACCGACACGCCCGAACTGACGGGCCCGACCCCTGCATGCGATCATGGAAGGAGTGGATGAAATGGCATTAGGTACCAATGTGCTGTCGCCTGCCGGGGCATCGAGCCCGTCGGCCTGCACGTCCGCGCTGTCGTTCGAGGGCGTGTCGATGCGCTTTCCCGACGGAACCCTCGCGCTCAAGGAGGCGAGCTTCTCCGTGAGCCCGGGAGAGTTCGTCACCGTCGTCGGCCCGTCGGGTTGCGGGAAGTCGACGCTGCTGCGGATCGCGTCGGGTCTCACGCAGCAGACGACCGGATCGGTTGCCGTCGATCGTGGGAGTGTCGGCTACGTGTTCCAGGACGCCACGCTGCTGCAATGGCGCACGGTGCAGGGCAACGTCGAGCTGATGGCCGAACTGGCCGGCATCGACAAGCCCGAGCGCCGCCGGCTCGCGGCCGAGGCCATCGATCTGGTCGGGCTACGGGGTTTCGAGGGCAAGTACCCGAAGCAGCTCTCGGGCGGCATGAAGATGCGGGCGTCACTGGCCCGATCGCTCGTCATGCACCCGAAGGTGTTCCTGTTCGACGAGCCCTTCGGCGCACTCGATGAGATCACCCGGGAACGACTGAACGACGAATTGCTCAGCCTGTTCCAGCAGCAGGGCTTCGCGTCGCTGTTCATCACGCACTCCATCTACGAGGCCGTGTTCCTCTCGACCCGGGTGCTGGTGATGTCGGCCCGCCCGGGTGTCATCGTCGGCGACTTCACGATCCCGTTCGCCTATCCGCGCTCGCCCGATCTGCGTTTCGATCCGCAGTTCGCGGAGCTGGCCGGTCAGGTCTCCCACGCCCTTCGCGGAGCACACGAGTGACCGCCACGACATCCCCCAGCACTCCCACATCCGCAGCATCGGCCCCAACGGGTGCACCGGGGGCATTCGCGTCGGCCATCCTCGGTTCGAGCGGCCCGGACGACGACGACGACGCCGTCGCCGCGGCCAAGCCACGCCGCAACATGGCCGACCTCGCCGGTCCGATCGGCGGATTCATCGCCTTCATCGGCTTCTGGTACTTCATGTCCTACTGGGGCCTGAAGCACCTCTTCAACAAGCCGGCGTTCCTGCTCCCGCCTGTGCATCGCGTCCTGAACGTGTCGATCGGGAACCACTTCGTCCGCAAGCAGCTGTTCGACGCGACGATCCTCTCGGCTCGCGTCGCGCTGGCCGGGCTGCTCATCTCGATCCTCCTCGGCGTCGGCCTGGCCGTCGT
This sequence comes from Acidimicrobiales bacterium, assembly GCA_043734485.1. GTDB lineage: Bacteria > Actinomycetota > Acidimicrobiia > Acidimicrobiales > JANYDT01 > JAYUDQ01. Next base: position 3,839 of record JAYTFI010000362.1, read on the forward strand.
CATGAGCCGCACGCGCTGGATCGAGCGCATGGCGTGGCCCTACCTGGTCGCGCTGCAGGCCATCCCGATTCTCGCCTTCGTACCCCTGCTCGGCGTGCTGTTCGGGTTCAACTTCAAGGCCCGGGTGATCGTGTGCGTCATGATCTCGATCTTCCCGATCGTGTCCAACACGCTTTTCGGTTTGCTCTCGGCCGACCGCGGGCAGCACGACCTGTTCACCTTGCGGGGTGCGAGCCGCTGGACGCGGCTGCGCAAGCTCCAGTTCCCCGCTGCCCTCCCTGCCATCTTCGCCGGGTTCCGTATCTCGGCCGGCCTCTCGGTCATCGGTGCCGTCGTCGGTGACACGTTCTTCCGTCAGGGTCAGCCCGGCGTCGGCATCCTGATCGACAACTACCGTTCACGTCTCAACAACCCCGCCATGTACGGTGCCGTGATCCTCGCCGCGTTCCTTGGAATCGCCGTGTTCGCGTTGTTCGGCTGGCTGTCCGAGAAGGCCGTCGGGCACTGGTACGAGAGCACCCGCTGAGCGCTGGTCTCACCTCCCAACCGGCGTCGCCAACTGAGCACCCAACGTATCCAGGTCCCACCGCCCACGCTGTTTCCAATGCCATTCCACGCTGTACCGAATGCCATCCACGCTGTACCGAATGCCACCCACCCGACCCGAAGCACACACACAAGGAGTACGAATGCGTAAACAATGGAGCCGCACCCTGATGGTGGCCCCGCTGGCCGCTGTCCTAATCCTCAGCGCCTGCAGCAAGGACAAGGCGGCCGACACGACCGCTGCGCCGGCCGAGACCACCGCTGCTGCGGCAGCCGATACGACGGCGGCAGCCGATACGACGGTCGCCGCCGATACGACCGCCGCGGCCGACACGACCGCGGCTGCCGCGGCGGAGACGACGGCCGCACCCGCCGCCGGCGTCAGCCTGAAGGACGTCTGCCCTGCGACAATCGTCATCCAGACCGACTGGAACCCGGAGGCCGAGCACGGCTTCCTATACCAGATGTTCGGGCCAAACCCCGAGATCAACGCCGACAAGAAGATCGTCACCAGCGAGCTCATGGCCAGTGGGGGCGTCGACACGGGCGTGAAGATCGAGGTCCGTTCTGGCGGCCCGGCCATCGGCTTCCAGTCGCCGACCTCGCAGATGTACTCGGACCCCAGCATCCTGCTCGGTTACGTCTACACCGACGAAGCGATCCAGAACTCGAAGGACAATCCGACTGTCGCCATCTTCACCGCGTTCCAGAAGAACCCGCAGGCGATCATGTGGGACCCAGCCACCTACCCCGACGTGAAGACCATCGCCGACCTCGGGAAGGTCACGCCGAAGGTGAAGGTCCGGTACTTCTCCGGCGGCGCTTACATGGATTACTTCACCAGCACGGGGATCTTCAGCAAGGACCAGATCGACGGGAGCTACGACGGCACGCCGGCGCTGTTCGTCGCCGACCAGGGCAAAGCGGCCTCGCAGATCTTCGGCTCCGCCGAGCCGTACATCTACCAGAACGAGCTGAAGGACTGGAACAAGCCGGTCAGTTACGCGTACGTCAACGACGCCGGCTGGAACAATTACGCCGAGCCGCTAGCCACGAAGCCGGAGAACATCACGAAGTACGCAGACTGCTTCAAGAAGTTCGTGCCGATCGTCCAGCAGGCAACGGTTGACTACATGAAGGACCCGGCGGCCACGAACACCCTGGTCCTCGAGCTCGTCACCAAGTACAACAACGGCTGGGTGTACAGCCAGGGTGTCGCCGATTACGCCGTCGCCACCATGATCAAGGACGGTCTCGTGGCCAACGGCACCGACGGCGTCATGGGCACGTTCGACGAGACCCGGGTCGCCGACCTCATCACCAAGGCCATCCCGGTGTACACCACGGGCGGCAAGGCCCCGAAGGCCGGACTCACCCCGGCAGACATCTTCACCAATCAGTTCATCGACACCAACATCAAGATGTGAACGATGCGGACCTGATGGTCCGCGAACAGTCGCATCGGCGTGGGTGCTGGCCCGTTTCTAAGGCCGGCACCCACGCCGCGTCTGAGCGCCGACGAGGGCGCGTCAGCGCGCCTTGAGGGTCGTCGGGGTCGGCGCGACAGAGCGTGTCGTCGGCGGCGTGCTGCTCGAGGTGACCGGCCGTCCGATGCCGATCGTCGAATCGGTGAACGATAGGTCCACGACCGCTGCGGCCCTTGCTGCCACGGCCGCGGCCACCGGCACCCGCACACCGGTGAGATTCCGTGAGATCGCAAGCGCGCGTACCATCTGTTGGACCCGGGCCGGATCGAGATCGCCGAGCGTCGCATTCGGGCCGTTGCTCAGGATGCCGATCGCGAGCGCGGCCCGCAGCGTCGCCCGCACTGCGGTGAGGTCCGTGGGTACGCCGAGCTTCGCGGCAATCACGGCCAGATTGGCTGTCAGACGCTCGGGTTCGCGGCTGACGCGCACCGCCGCATGCTGCAGCAGCGGTACGAGGGCACGGAGGCATGAAGCCCGATCCTTGGCGTTGGATCGCGTGGTGGCGAGACTGTGCTCGTACGGTTCCCAGCCTGTCTCGGCGACGAGCTCGAAGGAGGTCCCCCGCGTGGCCTGGCTGTCGCCGGCGGTGGCCCCGGCCAGTGGGCTTGCGGCGGCGGCATCTGTTCCGCTGTCGAGGCCGCTGATGATCGTGGCCACCAGCGACGGGTCCGACAGCACCTTCACGATGTGCACCGTGGTGACCGGCGAGGCGGCCGCAGCGATGGTCCGCGTTGCGGCCTCGACGTTCGGTACCAGGCCGCTGATGAGGAGGTAGCGGGCGAGCGCAATGTCGGCTGGCGCGTCGAGTCGGGCGTCGAGGTCGGCGATGGTGATGGCGTCGGGCTGGAGGCGGCCGTCCCACACGAAGGCGGTGTCGGCCCGCTCCCACGGTGCGAGGACAGCCACCGTCCGGTCCTTGGGCGCCGATTCAAGGGCCTCGACCGTCCCCACCTCACCGAGGAGGATCGACGCATCGGCCTGCATGGCCTGGCTCACGGACTGTCCGGGCGCCAGTGCCGCCGATGTGCGCAGCTCGACGTTGATCCCGGTCGGCGTGACCGATCGGGGGTCGAGCAGGGCGGCCGAGTAGTGGCCGGCCGAGGCCACCGACCCGTCCACGGCGAGGGCGCCGACATAGGGCATCGCCCACAGATCCGGCGGGCCGGCGAGCTGGATCACGACCGGGTTCGGGCACACGCCCTGCATGGACGCAGCATCTGGCCGGACGGGCGGCGTGGCCTCGGGAGCCGTGGTGGGGATGCCGGTGGTCGTCGGCAGCCGGGCTGACCCACCGCCCGAGGTGCAGCCGCTGACGCCGAGTGCGAGTGCGGCCACGAGGCCGAAGCCAATGCGTACGCCCGCGCCCTTGCGGCTAGGGCGCGAGAACGGGGGTGGGGTCATGCGGGCGGTGGGAGCGGGGGTTCGGGCGGTTCGGAGTTGCGTGGTTCGGGTGGTTCAGTTGGCAGGGAGCATGCGGCGCGTGACGGTCGTCGACGACACCAGCCGCCCACGATGCCACGTCATGCGCTGTTGGTCGGCACGCGCCATCGCATCGTCTATCGATGTACCGATCACCGCGACCAGCTCGGCTGGGAACCCTGGTTCGATCCGTACGGGTGGTAACCCCATCGCGGCGCGGGCCCCGTCGGTGACGGCGTGGAACGCTTCGTGTGGGAGCAGGTGCCCGGCCATGACCAACAGTGCGGCGGTCTCGAAAGGGTCGCTGCGGCCCATCGAGCAGAACGGGTCGCGGACGTTGTCGGCACCGGCGCCGAGCGTCACGCCCGCATCGAGCAGCGGCCGCAACGCCGTAAGACCCCGCGGCGGCGATGTCGGATGCAGCCGTCCCTGGAGGAACAGATTCGTCTGGGGCAGTGTGATGACGGCGACACCGGCGGCGGCGACCTGTTCCGATGTGGCCCGCTGGATGTCGGGCGTCTGTATGCCCAGACTCACGCAATGGCTCGCGGTGGCCCGCTGGGCAAAACCGGTGGCGGCCACCCGCTCGGCCAGGTAGCGCAGCTCGAGGTGACGCGCGTCGAGCGTCTCATCGGTATGGAGGTCGAGCATGCGCCCGAGATCGCCCGCCGCCTCGAGGGCGATGTCGGTCGCGGTGAACGGGTCGGCATCGATGTGCGGGCAGCCGCCGGCCACGATCTCGCGGTCCATGAGCAGCGCGTCGCGCAGCAGAGCCCGGAGGTCGGCGCCCTCCGGACCGGTGATGGGGCGACCGGTGAGGGCGACGATCTGGATATCGACGAGGTGGCGGAGCTCGTCGCGCACGATCAGCAGAGCCTCGATCGCGTCCGTCCCGATCTCCTGGTGGACGTTGGCGTGTGATCGCACAGCGGTGATGCCGGACGCGACAAGCTCGAGCGCGGCCCGTCGCGCCCGTTCCACCATGCCCTCGACGGTGACGTGGGGGAGGAACGCGACCCACGCCTCGATGGCACCGCCGAGGTCGCCACGGGGGTTCTGGACGAACTCGCTCGTGAGGGCCTTGTCGAGATGGGCGTGCGGTTCGGCCGGCGCGGCCAGGAGCAGATAGCCCTCGAGGTCGACCTCGTCGGGTCGTTGCGTGGGGTCGGCGGGCTCGGCAGGACGGGCCGAGCGGGGGAGGTCACGGCGGGCATCGACGACCTCGGTGATGGTGCCCGAGCCCGCGTCGATGCCCACATCGACCACGCGGCCGTCGGCCAGCGCAGCGCTGCGGAGCCAGGCCGTGGTTCCGCCCGGCCGCGGGTCGGACGTCACGGGACGTTGTAGGCGATGTCGAGCGTCGGCGGGTCGAGCGGCTCGAGCGTTATCCCGGCTGCGGGCAGGACCCGTTCGGCGAGGACGTGGATCTGGTCGTCGATCTGGCTGCGGGTGAGTCCCGGTAGGTCGAGGAAGAACACGAAGTGCTCGACGCCGAACCGGTCGATGTACATCTGCAGTGCCTCGGCCACGTTCTCGACCGAGTCGATGAGCTGGATCTGCTGGTCGACCGACTGTTCGAGCGTGGGCTGGCGGCCGAACGCGAACTTCTGCCCGCTCTCGTCCTTGTAGCTCGTGAAGCGGCCGTAGGGTGCGAGGAACCGGCAGAACTCGTCGTGCCCGTTGCGGCCGGTGGCGAAGGCCTCCTCACGCGTGTCCCGGGCATGGAGGTTCATGACCATCACGCGCTTCTCGCCCTTGCGCAACGCCGTGTCGTGGGCCGCTTCGTATGTACGCTGATAATGCTCCCATTTGGGCGCGAGGTAGTCCGGATGGGCCAGCCAGTACACCGCGTGGTAGCCCTGTCGGGGCACGTACTCCATGGTGTCTGGCGAGGTGACGGGCTGATAGATCGGCACCTTGCGCGTGGGGCGCGGGACGAGGGTGAGGTCGGTGACGGTGGCGCCGCGATCGGGTATGCCGGCCGGCGGGAACTGGTAGTGCTTGCCGGTGAAGCTGAAGCGCTCGTTCGCCCAGGCCAGCTCGATCACCTCCATCGCCTCCTCGAACTGCTCGCGGTTGAATGCGTCGTCCTTGGTGCTCATGTCGTTGTCGCCGCTCGCCACGCGGGAGCCCAGCGCCATCGCCTCGCGTGGCACGGTGCCGCGCCCGACACCGAACTCCATGCGCCCGCCGCTCAGGATGTCGGCCATGGCGAAGTCCTCGGCCAGGCGCAGCGGATGCCACTGCGGCACGACGTTGAACATCTGGCCGCAACGGATTCGTTTTGTCTGTTGGGCGACGGCCAGTCCGAAGAGGATGAGGTTCGGCGTGACCTCGTAGCCCTCGTACTGGAAGTGGTGCTCGGTGAACCACATGCCGTGGATGCCGGCGGTGTCGGCCGTCTTCGCCCACTGCATCAGGTTCTCGTAGCAGGCGATGTAGTCCGCATTGCCGTACCGGCGATCGGTCGGGACCGGACCGGCGTTGCCGGCATCGGGCATGGGGACGGTGCCGAAGAAGTTCAGGTCGACGCGCATATACAGATCGTAAAGGCTGAACGGACCGTACCTGTCGTCCTTGTTCGGGGCCTGGTCGATCGGGTCGGGTTGGCTACCATCGGTGGATGGCATCCCCTCCTCCCGGTGAACGGGAAATCCTCACGTGGCAGCTGTTCGGCGAGGGGAGCCGCGAGCTGGCGCAGCAGGTTGCCGACGGGGGCTGGATCCCCGACATCATCCTGGCCATCGCCCGCGGCGGGCTGCTCCCGGCCGGCGCCCTCGGCTATGCGCTGTCGATCAAGAACGTCTTCGTGATCAGTGTCGAGTACTACACCGGCATCGATCAGCGCCTCGACTTCCCCGTCATGTTGCCGCCGCAGCTCAACCTGGTCGACATCAAAGATTCGAGGGTGCTGATCGTCGATGACGTCGCCGACACCGGCCATACCCTCAAAGCGGTCATGGACTTCGTCGGGACTACCGTGCACGAGGCCAAGACCGCGGTGATCTACGAGAAATCCCACTCTGTCGTGAAGTGCGACTACGTCTGGAAGCGCACCGATCAATGGATCGACTTCCCGTGGAGTGACAAGCCCCCCGTCGTCGGCGGTGGCGACGGGCACTGAGCCGAGTTCGTTGGGTCGCAATCCGTCCGCGGGCCCGGCAATGGCGCGGCGGTGCGCCGGCCGGGTAGGTTCGGCGCCACATCAAGTTAGGGGACCAAGGCCATGGCGAAGAAGTCAGCCGCGACCGCTTCGGTGAAGGCGTTCCCGTTCGGCTCTGCCACGCAGTTGGCGCGTGCGGTGCGGACCGGGGCGATCTCGTCGGTCGAGCTACTGAAGGGGTACCTTGAACGGGTCGATCGATACAACCCTGCGTTGAACGCCGTTGTCGTCGACGACCGGGTGCGAGCGCTCAGAGACGCCAAAGCGGCCGACCGGGCACTGGCCGCGGGCAAGGCGATCGGTCCGCTTCACGGCGTGCCCATGACGGTCAAGGAGAGCTTCAACATCCCCGGCCAGCAGACCACGTGGGGCTTTCCGTTCCTGAAGGGGAACATCGCCAAGGAGGATGCGGTCGCGGTCGCCCGACTGCGGGCGGCGGGCGCGATCGTGTTCGGCAAGACCAACGTACCTATGGCGCTCGCCGATCTGCAGAGCTTCAACGACGTCTACGGAACCACGAACAACCCCTGGGACCTCGCCCGCGGCCCCGGTGGCTCGTCGGGCGGCTCTGCGGCCGCGTTGGCCGCCGGGCTGAACGGACTCGAGTTCGGTAGCGACATCGGCGGCAGTATCCGCAACCCGGCGGCCTACTGCGGCGTGTACGGGCACAAGCCGACGTTCGGGATCGTGCCGAAGCGTGGGCAGACGACAAGCGAGATGCTCGTGGCCGAAGGCGACATCTCGGTGATTGGACCGATGGCGCGTACGGCCGAGGACCTGGCGCTCGCGCTCAAGGTGACGGCGGGCCCCGATTCGCTGACCGCCGCCGGCTTGAAGCTCACCCTGCCGGCTCCGCCGACGTCGCTGAAGGGCTTGCGGATCGCCGTCTGGCTGGACGAGCCCGACATCTCGCCGGTGGACGCGACTGTATGCGCGCAGATTGAAATGGCAGCAACGGCCCTCCGCCGGGCGGGGGCCAAGGTCGACTACGACGCCCGGCCCGACTTCGATGTCTCCTCTGCCCATGACACCTACATGCGCCTACTCATGGGCCTCATGAGCGTCGGCCGTCCCGATTACGCAGACATGGTGGTGCGTGCCGAATCGCTCGCCGGCGACGACTCCAGCCATGCGCAGTCGCTCCGCTACTCGACGGCCAGTCACAACGACTTCGCCATCGCCGAGAACCGGCGGGATCTCCTGCGGTGGGCCTGGCATGCGTTCTTCAAGGACTACGACGTGCTGCTCGCGCCGATCACGATCACGCCGGCGTTCCCGCATGACCACTCCGAGCCGATGGCGGCCCGCACGGTGCCGGTCAACGGT
>JAYTFI010000363.1:0-1996 GCA_043734485.1 Acidimicrobiales bacterium
GTTGTCCGACCGCTGGGACGCTGCGGCCGCTACGGTGCAACCCTCCGACGGTGCGCGAGTGATCGGTGGGCGGAGGATCTCCCACGAGTCCGTTGTCGACGAGGCCAGGGGGCTCGTTGCCCGGCTTCGGCTGAGCGGCAATGACGTGCTGTGCGCGCTGCACCCGTTTGCCGAGCCGACGGAGCATGCGCTGTCGGTTGCCGGTCCGATGCTGACCGGCGCGGTGCTGCATTTCCGGGGCCGGGCGACGACGCAGCAAGTACTTCGACAGGTCCAGCCCACCGTCGTCCACATGACGCCCCGATGGCTGGCCGGGATCTCGGCCGATGTCGAGGCCCAGACGCAGCGGGCGTCGGGCATCAAGCGGCTCGCGCTTGACCGGGGCATCCGGCGACGGCCCGCACCGACCGTCATCGCCAGTGGCCGACGCCTGAACACAATTCGCATTGCCGGGGTCGCTGCTGCGATCGCGATGGTCCTGCTGTTCCTCCTCACTGTCGACGCAAACGACGTCTTGCGACTCGGGCTCGGACTGGCCATCGTTCTCGGCGTCGGAGCCGCACTTGTGCTGTCGGGGAACTCCGTCGGCGGACCGTTGCGGCGCAGGTACGGGCTTGCACGCTGTCGGGGAGTTCTCACGACCGACGGAACGGACGTCGTCGGCGCCGATCTGCTCGGAGCCCTCGACGTCCCGCTCATCGACACCACCCAGGAGGTCCTTTCGTGAAGCAGCTCCTCAACGGCCTCGTTGCCGGAATCTCCTTCGGCGGGATCATCGCCTTGATCGCGCTCGGCTACGTGATCATCTACCGGGCCACGCACACCCTCAACTTCGCGCAGGGCGCACTCCTCACGCTGGGGGCCTACGTCGCGTACTGGTTCAGCGGCCCCATCAAGGGCATCAACTATGACAACCCGCCATCGCTGCTCCGGTTGCCGCTGCTCGTGGCGGCACTCATCGCCATGGTCGTTCTCGCTGCTCTGGGCTGGATCATCGAGCGTCTCGTAGTTCGCCGCTTCCGAGGCCAACCCGTGTTCGCAGTGATCATGGTGACGCTCGGCATCGCCATTCTCCTCGGTCAGCTCATGATCGTGATCTGGGGTACCAACCCGGTGAACCTCAATACGCCGTTCCGCTCCACCAAGCCATGGGTGGACATCGGACCGATCCGAATGAACCAGATCGACCTTGTCACCCTGGGTGCGGTCGGTTTGATCACGGCCGCGTTCTTCATCGTCTTCCAACGGTCCAAGCTCGGAACGGCGATGAAGGCAACCGCCTTCGACCAGGAGGCGGCGATCGCTCAGGGCATAAGCCCGAGCGTGATCTTCGGTGCATCGTGGGCCATCTCGGCCGCTCTGGCCGCATTGGCAGGGGTCCTGCTGGCCAGCGGCGCCGGGAGCAACAATCCTCAGATCAGCCCGGGCATGGCTGCGATCGCGTTCCTCGGGTTCCCGGCCATCGTCCTCGGTGGCGTCGACTCACCCGAAGGAGCGGTGCTGGGCGGGTTGACGATCGGCGTCGTCTGGAACCTGTGCGCCACCTACGACGCCCAGATCTCCAGGGTGTTCGGCCATGACTTCTACCAGGTCGCCCCGTTCGTGCTGATGATCGTGGTCCTGCTCGTGCGTCCTGCCGGGCTGTTCGGGACGAAGGAAGTGCGGAGAGTCTGATGTCGGGTGCACTTCTAACGATCGTCGGCCTCGCCGCAGCAACCCTTCTGTTGGTGGTGTGGGCCCGGCGCGATCTCGCTCATGGGCTTGTGGTCCGCTACACGCAGGAGCACCGCCGATTCCGCACGGTCGGCTCCAAGGTCGGCCTCGCAGTGTTCGCGCTGCTGCTGATCAGCGCGCCGATCGGGTTCTCGTGGGTCGGCATCGGGTCCGCGCATCTGCCGCACGCCTTCCTGCCCGGTCTGCCGCTGAACGAGAAGTGGCTCTACGTGGGGATTCTCGCCGCCGTTTACACGATCGGCGCGATCGGGATGAACCTCCT
>JAYTFI010000364.1:0-2559 GCA_043734485.1 Acidimicrobiales bacterium
AGTTCCGGATCGTGGAACATGGCGGATTCGAGTGCCTTGCCGAGCAGCCATCCGGGGTCGTCGGTCGCGTACTCATGCCCGTCGATCACTGCCTCGACCTCTGCGAGGCGATGGCGGTCGAAGGCGAGCGTGTCGTCGAACAGCGGCTGCACCGTCGAGGCGGTCAGCTCGCTCCAGCGAACCGCAAGCGCGGTCGGGTCGCTGGACATTTCATCGCGCACGAGGGCGCGCAGCGCGGCGGCATGGACGAGCCCGATGGAGATGCCCCGCCCGAGCGATGGGTTCGTGCATGCCCACGCGTCGGCAAGCGGGACTACACCGGTCGCCACGGGAACACCGTCGACGACGTATGTACGCTGACGATCTTCGATCTTGGCCATGACCTCTACGTCGGTGATGGCCTCGGCGTCGATCCAGTGTGCGACCATCGGATAGGCGCGGATCACGCGTTCCCAGCAGGCGGCATCGAGGACGGCTCGCATTGGTGCGTCCTTCGAACTGGCGATGATGCCCACGCCCCAGGTCCCGTTGTCGGCCGGGAGGGTGAGCAGTGAGACCGATCCGTACGGCTGCAGCAGGCCACCGAAGGCCGGCGGCACCGATCCGTCGGCCGACCTGAAGTGGCGGGCGTAGTAGACGAAGCCGCTGTCCTCGACCATCTCGACCGGGCCGGGAGAGCCCGCGGCGCGCAGCCAGTCGGCCATCGCTGATCGGCGTCCGCCGGCGTCCACGACCAGATCCGCAGTGATCTCCTCGCCGTCCGCAGTCCGAAGTCCGCTGACGTGGACCACGCCATCCGCGCCGGGCGCGGCCACGAGACCGGTGACGGCGACACCCCGGCGGATCGTGAGGCCCGGTGTCGCAGCGGCCATGGCAGCAACGACCGACTCGGCGATGGGCCGGCGGGCGGTCACGGTGTCGAAGCGCTCGTCACCGTCGCGGCGACCTCCGGTGAGATCGGCGGGAATGCCGTCGATCGGGTTGTTCCGGAGCGCGCCGGCTGCGACAAGCGCTTCGGTCAGCCCAGGCAGTTCGGCCTCGGCGACTGCTCGGAACCTCGGCAGGAAGTAGTGGATCATCCGGAACTGGTTCACGCCGCGGCGTTCCCATTCGTCCCAGGCCGTGTCCGGTGACGGTGCTGTCGCGGGATCGCGCTCCAGCACCGTCACCTCCTGCCCGTCTCGCGCCAGCATGATCGCGGCACAGGTTCCGACGATGCCGCCGCCAACGATTGCGATGTGTCCCATGCGTTCCCCGATTCGAAAGGTTGTCGTTCGTCACGCGCAGATCAATGGATTCTGGTCGATGAGGACTCCGCGCGACCTCAATGCACCCCTACGGGCTCCGCCACACTCGGTGCCGCGACCGGATCGTTCTGGATCGTGAAGAAGCAGATGACCCCGCCTGCAGCGGCGAACGCGGCACAGATCCACATCGCGCGGGCGAAGCCGTCGCCGAGCGACCCCGTCCCGCCGCCCGCGATGCCCGCGAGTGCGGGAAGCACTGCGATCGCGAGGAGCGCGGCGACGCGGGCGATGGCGTTGTTGATGGCCGATCCGACGCCGGCCCGCTTGTCCTCGACTGCAGCGAGGACCGTGGCCGTGAGCGGGGCGACCGTGATGACGAGACCGCTACCGAACAGCACGACCGCCGGCAACACCACCGGGAAGTAGCCGACTCCTGGTCGGACGCGCGTCATCAGCACGAACGCGGCGCCGACGACGGCGGGTCCGGCGGACATCGGGAGGCGAGGCCCGATCGTCTGTGCGATCTGTCCGGACTTCGCCGAGAAGAGCACCATCAGCACCGTGACCGGTAGCGAGGCGGCACCGGCTTCGAGCGCGGAGTAGCCGAGATCGTTCTGCAGGTGGATGGTGAGCAGGAAGAACACCGCGCCGATCGCACCCCAGATCACGAACGTCGCGGCGTTGGCACCGGCGAAGCGGCGAGAGCGGAACACCGCCAGCGGCACCATCGGATGCGGGGACCGGACCTCGATCGCACCGAATGCGAGCAGCGCGAGCACGCCGCCGATCGCCGTAGCGACGCTCGCCGCCGGCCATTGCCGCGAGGGTCCCTCGATGAGCGCGTAGACGACGCCCGCCAAACCCAGGGACAGCGTCACCGCGCCGGGCTGGTCGATGTGCGGTTGTGCACCTTCCTCGCCACGGGTCTCCGGCACGTGGCGCTGGGCGATGAACACGGCCACGGCCGCGAGTGGTGGATTGATCAGGAACACCCAGCGCCACGACACGGCGTCGATGAGCCATCCGCCGAGGAACGGCCCGATCGCGGTGGCGACGCCGGCAAGCCCGGACCATGAACCGATGGCCCGTGCCCGGTCGTCGGGATGGAACACGGCCGAGAGCATGGCCAGGCTGCCCGGCACGAGTAGCGCCGCGGCCGAGCCCTGCAGCACCCGGGCCGCGATCAGCGTGGCCAGGTTGGGCGCCAGCCCGCAGAGCATCGAGGTCACGCTGAAGCCGATGAGCCCGAACACGAACATGCGACGGCGGCCGTACAGGTCGCCGAGTGAGCCGCCGACGATCAACAGCGAAC
>JAYTFI010000365.1:0-4292 GCA_043734485.1 Acidimicrobiales bacterium
TGCTCTCCTGCACGTCGAGCACACGCGTCTCGGCGTGGATCGTGTCGCCGTGGAATGTGGGGAACTTGTGCTGCAACGTCTCCACCTCCAGGTTGGCGATGGCCGCGCCGCTCACGTCGGGCACGCTCATACCCAACACGAGCGAATAGACGAGGTTGCCCACCACCACGTTGCGGCCCTGCACGCTCTGCTGCGCGAACCAGTCGTTGAGGTGCAGCGGATGGTGGTTCATGGTGATCAGGCAGAACAGGTGGTCGTCGTACTCGGTGATCGTCTTGCCCGGCCAGTGCTTGTAGATGTCGCCCACCTCGAAGTCCTCGAAGTTGCGGCCGAAGGGTCGTTCGTGCGTGGTCACGGGACGCAAAGGTAGCGCCAGATGCGCCAACTAGGCCATCGGGCCGAGTGCTCGGTAGCGTTGCATCCATGTCTGGAACCGATCTCACCGCGGCTGCGTCTGTCGTCGATGTCTGCAAGGGTGCCGTGGACGCCGGCGTGCGACACCTAGCCGCACAAGGCGGGCGCGTCGACGCCATCATCGAGGCCAATCAGCAGATTGCCTACGACCTGGCCCACGCCGCCTCCGCAGTCGAGAACGCCCGCGCCGTCATCGACTACGGCAACAAGGGCCCGCTCGAAGCACGCCTGGCGTGTGCGTTCGTTGCCGATGTGGCCTTCGACGTCGCCTCCCGTATCCTCGGCCGGGAGACCGAGTGGGGCCTCAAGCCGGGTGCCCTCGATGCGGCGATGCCGTTCGTTCGGGAGTTCCGGGCGCCCGCCTTCCTTGCCGAACTCGGCGAAGAGGCCACCAGGGCCAGCGGTGGACCCCGCCACCTCGACCCCGACTTCGAGATGGTGGCCGACACGTTCCGGCGCTTCGCCGACGAACAAGTTCGTACGCGCGCTGAGCATGTGCACCGCGTCAATGCCGATGTGCCCGAGGAGATCATCAAGGGGCTCGCCGAGATGGGCGGCTTCGGCCTCTCCGTGCCCGAGGAGTACGGCGGGTTCTCCACCGGCGGCGAGGGCGAGTACGTCGCCATGTGCGTCGCCACCGAAGAGCTGTCACGTGGCAGCCTCGGCATCGGTGGTTCGCTCATCACGCGGCCCGAGATCCTCACCCGGGCGCTCGTCAAGGGCGGGACGGAGAGGCAAAAGCAGGAATGGCTGCCGAAGGTCGCGGCCGCCGACGTGATGGCCGCAGTTGCCGTCACCGAGCCCGACTATGGGAGCGACGTCGCCGGGCTTAAGGTCACCGCCACCGTATCGGCCGACGGGTCGACGTATGCGATCAACGGCGTGAAGACGTGGTGCACGTTCGGTGCCCGGGCCAACGTCCTGCTGCTGTTGGCCCGGACCGACCCGGATCGCTCAAAGACCCATCGTGGCCTCAGCCTGTTCATCGTGCCGAAGCCGGTCGCGGACGGACACGGCTTCCAGTTCGAGCAGGCGCACGACGACGGCTCGGTCGGCAAGATGGAGGGTCGCCCTATCGACACCATTGGCTACCGCGGCATGCACTCCTACGAGATCGCGCTCGAGGACTGGCGCGTCCCGGCCGAGAACCTCATCGGCGAGGACACGGGCCTCGGAAAGGGCTTCTACTTCCAGATGGAGGGCTTCGAGAACGGCCGCCTCCAGACTGCGGCCCGGGCCGTCGGCCTCATGCAGGCGGCGTACGAGGCCGCGGTCGACTACGCCAACAATCGCAACGTGTTCGGCAAGAACGTCGGCGACTACCAGCTCACAAAAATCAAGCTCGCCCGCATGGCCACCATCATCCAGGCAAGTCGTCAGTTCGCATATGAAGTGGCGAAGATGATGGGCAAGGGTGAGGGCGCTATGGAGGCGTCGATGGTCAAGGCCTACGTGTGCCGGGCGGCAGAGTGGGTGACGCGCGAGGCGATGCAGATCCACGGTGGCATGGGCTACGCCGAGGAGTTCCCCGTGTCGCGGTACTTCGTCGACGCTCGGGTGCTGTCGATATTCGAAGGCGCCGACGAGACGCTGTGCCTGAAGGTCATCGCCCGCCGACTGTTGGAGCAGGTCGGCGGCAAGTAAGCCAGCCCCTCGGAACGGTCCGCGCATGCGAAGCTCGGCCACGTGTCGGACCCGAAGTCGCAGACCCCGCCACTGAAGGCACTCCTTCCGTTGCTGGTTGCCGGGACTCTCGGCCGTCTGCCGGCAGTGACGCTTCCGATCGCGTCTCTGCTGCTGGTCGCCGATCGCAGCAACCTCACGCGCGGCGGGCTCGCCTCGGGCGCGGTTTCCCTCGGTGCCGGTGGGATCGGCGTGTTCGTCGGCCGCCATCTCGACAGCCAACGCGCGGCCCGTGTGCTGATGCTCCTGACCGTTGTCCATATCCCCGCCGTCGCCGCGTTCATCGCCCTCGCCTCGACCCACAACGGCGTTCTGCTGGCCGCGGTCGGCTTCGTCGCCGGTGCCAGCGTTCCTCCGGTCGGTCCCGTCGTGCGCGCACTGCTCGCGCAGCGAACCGAGCGGGAGAACATCCAGCAGGTGTTCGCCTACGACTCGATGGCGGTCGAGGTCACTTGGATCGGCGGACCGCTGCTCGTGAGTGGCGCCATCCTCATCGGCGGTCCGGCCCTGGCCGTCGCTCTCTCGCCAGTGCTCGCCGCGATTGGCGTGGCTGCGGTGTCACGTCAGCCGGGCCGCGGAACCACGCACCTCGAGATGACCGGTCGATGGCTCACCCGCCCGGTCCTTCAACTCGTGCTCGCATTCGCCCTCGCCGGGACCGCGTTCCGGGCCGTCACCATCGCCGTCACCGAAGTGGCACGCCAGAACGGTCACGACGAATGGAGCGGCGCGCTCATCGCGTTCTGGGCAATCGGCAGCCTGCTCGGTGGGTGGGTTGCGGCACGGCGCGGACTGCCCTCACTCCCGCTGCTCGGCGCCGGGCTCGCCATCTCGATCGGGATCATCGGCATCGGCCGCTCCAGCATCTGGCTCACGGGGATCCTGGCGTTCATCTCCGGCGTGCCCACTGCGCCATTCGTCTCCGGTCTCAACGCGCTCGTCTCGCGGGTGGCCGCCGAGGCCGCGCACGCCCGGGCCTTCGCGGCGATGCAGGCGGCCAGCACGGTGATGGCCGCAGTGGGCGCCGCGGCGGGCGGGGCCGCGATCGACCGGTGGGGCCCAGCCGCCGTGTCGATACCGTCGGCCGCCTTACTGCTCGGCGCGGCCGCCCTGTCGGTCGTCGGGGAGCCGGGGCCTCGGGCCACGCAGCTGGCGGAAGTCGGCTGAATGCCGCGCCGAATCCAACTGCTCAGCCGAGGCCAACTGCTCAGCTCGCAGCCGCGCCTTCCCCGATGCGCGACACCACGTTGGCAGGCGGTGTCTCCAACGGCCTGTGCGCGAACGACACGACCAGCGCGGCCAACGCGTTCACGCCGGCCAACACTCGGAACGGCAAGGCATAGCCGCCGGAAGTATCGAGCGCCCACCCGGTGAACAGCAATCCGCAGGCCGAGCCCAGCGAACCCGCCAGCGCGATCACGCCGTAGATGCTGCCGTAGCTCACGAGCCCGAACACTTCACCGGTGACGAGCGATTGCAGCATGTACACGTTGCCCACGGTGAAGCCGAACACCAGCGCCGCGAGGTACAGACCGATCGTTGAGTGCACAAACGTGTAGGTGAGCGCCATCAGCGACTGCAACGCGACGAAGAACACGGCGAGACGCAGCTTGTCCGCCTTGTCCGCGAATCCGCCGACGACGAGCCGGGCGACGATGGAGCCCACCGTGGTAGTCGTCACCGCTAGTGCTGCCGCCGACCGTGACCCGAGCTGGCCATCGCCTTGCAGGAACGCGAGCTGATGGATGAGCACGCCGGTCTGCGAGGCGAGCGCAAGCGCAAAACCCACGAGGATGGCCCAGAACTGCCTTGTGTGGGCGGCCTCGGCCCGAGTCCATACCCGGTACTGCGCGCTCGCCGCCCCCTGCCGGCGAGCGACCGCCGTGGCCGCGTCGGTCCCGTCCGGGTGGAGGCCCATCGACTCGGGGGACGGGGCGATCACAGCCCACAGCACCGGGAGTGCGACAACAGCGACGAGCACACCGAGGATTGGCGCGCCATGGCGCAGGCCTCCATGCGCGATCAGCGCGGTACCGACCGGAACCAGCACCGCGCCCCCGGCGGACACGCCGGTGGAAGCGATCGAGACCGCACGGGCCCGTCGGCCGATGAACCACTTCGTCAGCAGCGAGCTGACCGCGACACCGCCCCCACCGCCGAAGGCCGTCGCCATGACCGTGTAGCAGGCGAACAGC
>JAYTFI010000366.1:0-3206 GCA_043734485.1 Acidimicrobiales bacterium
CCAGCGTCGATGCGTACGAAGCCGCCTACGTTCACGCGGCGGCGCATCGAGCCCCCGCACCGCCACAAGCGCACTCATGGGTCGACGCCTACCGACAACTGGCCGAGCACACGGGTGGCCTCGAAAATCTGCTGCGTTCGGTCGACGAGTTGGTGCTCATGGCGCCGTTGTCTCAGGCGGCGGACGCCCAGCTGTGCCTGACGGTCGTCGCGCATCCGGTGATCGCGACAACGGCCTCGACGCACGTGGTGCGCGTCGAGCTGCGCAACGATTCCAACGAACGGTTGGCCAGCAGCGGGGCGCATCCATTGCGGTTCGCGTATCGGTGGCTCGATGCCGAGTCGGGTGAGATCATCGAACCGGAGGGCTTGCGCACCGACATCACGAAGACGGTACGCGCCGGTACGACCCACTCCCAGGCGATGAGCGTGCTGGCGCTTCCGACGGCGCGGCGCGCGGTGCTGCGCATCACCCTCGTCCAAGAGGGTCTCCGGTGGCTCGACCACGGTTCTCCGCCCGTCAGTGCCGATGTACGGATCGAAGTTCGCGATGTCGATCCTTCGCAGTGGCGATTGACCGACATCGCCCAACTGATCGATGTAGTCCCGACAGGGTTCGACGTCCGCCGTGATGCAGCGGTCGATAATCTCGGATTCGTCAGCCGTCCGCTGCCGAACATGCTGACGTTCGCGGAGAACGCCGCGTTCCTCCGCAGGGCGGTCGAATGCCCGGCGACGAGCAGCGTCATCGTTCCGCCCGAACTCGCCGACGCCGTTCCGCAACGACTCGGCGTCGTGACATCCACGGCACCGAGACGGGCTTTCCTCGATGTGCACCACAACCTGGCAAACAGGTCGCTGTTCTACGGAGTGCGCGAGGCCTCCGAGATTCACCGCACCGCACGCGTCCACTCGACCGCGTTCGTCGACCCGATGGGCGTGCGGATCGGCCCCGGCGTCGAGATCGGGCCATCGGCGGTCGTGCTCGGGCCAGCCGTCATCGGCAGCGCCACGCGTGTCGACGCTGGCGTAGTCGTCGGGTCGTCGGGATTCCAGACCGTCGACGTCGACGGCGAACTGTTCGAGATGCACCACGCGGGCGGTGTCGTCGTCGGAGCGGGTTGTGTCCTGTTCGCCAACAGCGTGATCGGGCGCGGCCTGTTCCGCCAACAGACGAAGCTCGGCGACGGCTGTCGTATCGGGAACGGCGCGTTCGTTTCGCACAACGCCGACATCGGCGAGCGTGCGTTCGTCGGTCACGGCGCGGTCGTCAACGGCAACGTCACAATCGGCGCGGGCGCGTGGGTCGGGCCGGGCGCCATCGTCGCCAACAACCTCACCATCGGCGCTGGCGCGCGGGTCACCCTGGGCTGCACCGTGATCACCGATGTCGCCGACGGCGCACACGTCACCGGGCCGTCGGCCGTCGGTCACTGGACGATGATGCGCGCGATGGGCAGGCTGCGCGAGGGGCAGCGCGAGCACGAATGAGCCAAGCGTCCACCATCCGCGCTGCACTCGAGGCGAGAGATCCGGACGCGTCGTTGATCCTCGACGTGAGTGGCTCGATGATGAGCACGCGAACCGTCCTCGGCGCCGTCGACACGATCACCTCCGCGCTGCGCATGGCCGGCCTCGACGCGCACTCGCGTGTAGCGGTCGTGGTGCCGAACGGCCCGCTCGCCGCGATCACGGCGCTCGCCGTGATGTCCGCCGCGGCATGCGCGCCCCTCAACCCTCGATACGGTGTTGACGAGTTCGCGGACGCGTTCCGCGACCTGGGCGTGGATGCGCTGGTCACCACCGACGCAGCTGCTCCATCAGCGCAACGCGTCGCGCTGGACGCCGGGCTCGCAGTTCTACACGTCCAACTCGATGGTTCGAGCATGGCCGGTGTCGCAACCAGGCTGCACAGCGCGTCGCAACGCGCCACGCGCGGTCGCGGAAGCGACGACGACAGCAGCAGCAGCAGATTCGCAATGTTGCTGCACACCTCGGGAACGACGGCGCGGCCGAAGCTGATCGGTCTCACCGAGGCGAACCTGCTGTCGTCGGCGCTCTCGGTGGCAACTACCCTCGAACTGTCGGCCGCCGATCGGTGCCTGAACGTCATGCCGCTGTTCCACATCCATGGCCTTGTCGGCGCGCTCCTCGCGAGCGTCGGTGGCGGCGGCAGCATCGTCTGCGCCCCCGGATTCGACGCGTTCGCGTTCCGTCGCCAGCTCAGCGAACCCGGCGTCACATGGACGACGGCGGTGCCGAGCATGTATCAGGCCTTACTGCTGCGCAACCGCAACCGCAACGCGCCCGGCGTCAGCTCGCCGGACAACCTGCGTTTCGTTCGGTCGAGTTCGGCCACGATGCCGGTGGCGTTGTGGCACGGCATCGAGACATTGCTCGGTTGCCCGCTCATCAACGCCTACGGGATGACCGAGGCTTCGCATCAGGTGACGAGCAATCCCGTGCCGCCCGGCGAGCGCCGCTACGCAACGGTGGGCCGCAGCGCCGGCGCACAGATCGCAATCGCCGTCTCACATGACGGGATCAACGGTGGCGAGCCGTTGCGGGTCACGCAGGCCGGCGGTGCCGTAGGCGAAGTGGTCATCCTCGGCCATGGCGTGATGGCCGGTTACCTCGCACCCGACGGTGCCGACGAGCACTCCTGGATCGAGGACCTCGGCGGCCGCTGGTTCCGCACCGGCGACCTCGGCGAACTCGACGGCGACGGCTACCTGCGCTTGATCGGTCGGATCAAGGAGATCATCAACGTCGGCGGCGAGAAGGTTTCACCGTTCGAGGTGGAGGCGGTGCTGATGCAGCACCCGGCGGTGGCCGACGCCGTAGCGTTCGCCGCACCCTGTCCGCTGCGCGGCGAGCAGGTCTATGCCGCGGTCACGCTGCACCACGATCTGGGCGAGACGCCTTCTCCGAGCGAGGTCCGCCGATTCGCTGCCGCGAGATTGGCGCGTTTCAAGACGCCCGAACGCGTCGTGTTCGTCAGCGAGATCCCCCTCGGGGCGACCGGCAAGGTGCAACGCGCCCGGCTCGCAGGCCTACTGCACCTCACCGAAAGCGGTTGAAACCGGTTCGGCAGTCGAGACCCTGCTCGGACCTCAGAGGCCGATGCGCTGGGCGAGCAGCTCTCGGTGATACGTCGGGTCGCCGAACAGCAACTCGCTGCTCTTGGCCCGCTTGAAGTACAGGTGC
>JAYTFI010000367.1:0-4740 GCA_043734485.1 Acidimicrobiales bacterium
GCCTCGCGAACGCGCTCCGTCAGGTACTCGGCCGGCGAGCTGCCGTCGATGCGGGCGAGCACGAGGGCGGCCCAGTAAGCCACGACGCGTGGCTCCAGAGCGGCGGCGTCCAGGTGTGTGCCGTACGCGGTCCAGAACTGATCTGCACACAGACGAAGCCGATCGCGATCCGTAGGACGGTGACGGGCCTTCAACAGCAGATGGGTGAGCAGGAAGGCGGGGTCGAAGGCAGGGTCGCCCCAGCACGCACATTCGGCATCCAGCAGCACCGGACCGGCCGGCCCGACAAGGACGTTCTTCGGACTGACGTCGCCGTGGACGACCGTCGCGGCATTGATGGAGAACGATTCCCGCAGCGTGGCGAACGAGCGAGCGAGCGCGGGGTGCGCGCGTGCGGTCGTGCCGAAGTAGGGCTCGAGGCGGAGCGCATCGAACAGGTCGAGGTGGTCGAAATCGGCGTGTGCAGCAGGGTCAGCGCGCACCGACATACCGGCGTGGAAGTGTCCGAGCCGATCGCCGAGGGACGACGCCACCAACGGGTCGACCTGGCCGGCGAGCAGATGGGACTTCCACTGCGGATAATCGGCCGGGTCGAGCCAGCCGAGCACGATCGCACCGGTGGCCGCGTCGTAGCCGAGAAGCGGCGGCACGGCGTCTGCATCGACGGCGTGCGCGCGGGCTAGCCACGCAGCCTCGCTGGCGGACCGCTCGATGGGTGCCTCCCATACGGCCGCGACACGAAGCCGCGCCAGCGCCCGCTTCACGCACACCAGACCGCTCGCCAGTTCGGCGACCCAAATGTCGGAGGACACCCCGCCGGTCAGCGGTCGGCCCCTGATCGAGCCGACTTCGTCAGCTCGGGCGAGCTCACATGCGACCAGAGAATCGCCGAGCCATTTGGGGATCGGCACGTTCGCGTCCGCTCCGGGGAATGCGGTCACCGCGCGCCTCCGAGAAGGCCGACACGACCTGACTCGCAGGCATCGGCGCGACGAGTCGCTCTACGAAATCGCATGGTCATGCCACCCGATGGAGGAGCGCATCGCCCGCAACCAGTCGGGCCAAGTTGCCCGCGGCCCGCTCGATGCATCGTTCGAGGGTCTCCAGCGTGAGCCACGCGACGTGCGGAGTCAGCACCACGTTCGGGAGGGCGAGCAGCGGGTCCGCCGGGTCGACGGGCTCGACCGCGAACGTGTCGAGTGCCGCCGCGCGGAGCGGACCATTCGTAAGCGCACGGATCAGTCCGTCACGGTCGACCAGGCCGCCGCGTGCGGTGTTGACGAGCACCGAGCCGGGTTTCATCGACGCCAGTCGCTCGGCCGACAGCAGGCCATCAGTCGAGTCGTCGAACGGCACATGCAGCGACACGACGTCGCTCGTCGCCAAGAGCGAATCGAGCGTCCGCCAGCCAGGGCGATCGGACCGGCGCGAGTGGTGGATCACGGTTGCCCCGAGCGCGACCAGCACCTCCGCGAGCGACGACGCGATGTCGCCGAACCCGATGAGACCGACGGTCTTCCCCCTGATCTCGGCCGACCCCTCGCCGAGCGACGGCGGCATGGCCCAGCCCTGACCAGCGCGAGTGGCCGAGTCGTACACGGGCAGCTGCCGAAGCGCGGCGAGCATGCCCAGCAGCGCGGCCTCCACGACGGCCGGCGCGTTCACGCCCGGCAGGTTGCACACGGCAACACCGCGGGAGCGAGCGGACACAAGGTCGATCGTGTTGACGCCGACGCCGAGCTTCTGCACCAGGCGGAGCCGCGGTGCAGCCTCGAAGTCGGCGCGCCCGAAAGGGTGGAGCACGTGAAGCACGGCATCCGCTTCAGCCAACAGACTTGTGAATCGCGCAGCGTCGGCGCGGTCGCAGTCCACGATTTGCAGGGAATCGTGAGCATGGCGATCGAGCACTTCGCGCAGGCGCAGCCCGGCGACAGTATCGAGGACGGCGAGCACGTCTCTAGATCAGCACGTTCGGGCGAGCGCTGGCGATTCGAGCCACCCGGCAGCGTCGATCGATACCGAGACGGAAGCCGTCGATGGAGGTAGTCGCTGGAAGTTGAGCCTATTGTCAGCTTCTTCACCATCGCCCAGACGAAGAGCCGATCCGCCGACCCTTGGAGCACCTTGGCCCGCAACGCCCGCGGACAGATCACCGAAGAGGCCTTCAAGCAGGCTGCGCGTGTCGTGTTCGCCAGCAAAGGCTTCCTGCGCTCCACCATTGCGGACATCGCGGAGGAAGCGGGCCGCTCGAGTGCATCCTTCTACACCTACTTCGACACCAAGGAGGCGCTGCTCGCCCATCTCGCCGACGAGTTCTCAGCCGAGGTCGTCGGCAGGGCGCAGGCCGGCTACAAGCGCGACGCTCCACCGCGTGAGGACATCGAGGAGAAGGTGCGGGCGTACTGGACGACCTACCGGGACAGGATCCCCGAGCTGGTCGGGGTCTTCCAGGTCGCGATGATCGACGACGAGTTCGCCGACCGCTGGCGCGAAACGCGACAGAGCGGGATCGACACGATGGCCAAGCTCATCCGCAAGGCGCAGCGACAGGGCTACGCGCCAGGCATGGATGCCCGTACGACGGCATCGGCCCTCGGCGCAATGCTGGAGCACTACTGCTACGTGTGGCTTGCGGCGGGCGGGGACCACAACAGCCCGCCATTGAACGAGGAGCGGTCCATCGCGACGCTGAGCGAGATCTGGTTCCGCGCCGTCTACTGGACGTAGCCCGTGACGAACGCTGCGACGGGATGCGGAATCTGACGTTAGTATCAGATTCCTGACCACGACCTTCGGATTCGGGGACCCACTGCATGGAACTGGCGCTCGTCTCACCGGGTGATCACGTCACCGACCCGCACACCGACACTCGCATCACGCAGAGCCAGAAGTTCCGGCTCGTCGTCGAGCATGCCGTCCGCGAAACGGCGGGCTTCGCCTCGGTGATGCTGGGTGAACACCACTTCACCGACTACATCCTGTCGGTCCCACAGATCCTGCTCGCGGCCATCGCCGAGCGGACCACCACCCTTCGACTCAACACCGGCGTCACGCTCCTCCCGACCCGGGACCGGTCCGCCTCGCCGAGGACTGCGGTGCTCTTCGAGAGCCATCGATCTCATCGGCAACGAGGTCATCCCGCAGCTCGCGCTGGTACCGGCAGGTGCCGCGGCCCCATGATGGAAGCACCGAACACCGCCGAGACCGCGTGCAACACCCACACCACCCATACCTACACCATCAACACCGACACCAAGAAGGACTGGTTGAGATGCCCGGATTCCATCACATCGCGTACGCCTGCAAGGACATCGAAGAGACCACCCGCTTCTATGAGGCGCTCGGCTTCCCGCTGCTCTACACCGAGGTCTCGCCGCACCCCAGCGGCGGGTTCCTCCGTCACATCTTCTTCGAGATCGGCGGACCTGGGAACCTCGCGTTCTTCGACGTGCACGGCGTCGGCGAGAAGCCGGATTGGGACAGCGCCATCTCGACCGGCGTGGGCCTACCCGTGTGGGTGAACCACATCGCCTTCGACGCCACGGTCGAGCGCCAGGAAGAGGCCCGGGGGATCATGGATGGCAAGGGCATCAAGCCCCTCATGGAGATCGACCATGGTTGGTGTCATTCCCTCTATTACACCGATCCCAACGGCATCATGATCGAGTTCTGCCGCGACACGCCCGGCTTCAAGGCCAACCCCCAGGAGGCTCACGAACTCCTCACCGCCGTCCCCGTCGGCGGCGAGCGCCTCGGTCGCAAGGACTGATCGCAAGCTCTCGCGCTTAGGTTCCCCGTTGGAGCCCTGAGCCAGATCGAGTGATTCCGGTATGCTGAGTGGTATGCAAACCACCCAGATCGCCGTCCGCATCCCAGACGATCTCCTCGCCCACCTCGACGACCGTATCCCCGGGCAGTTCGCAAACCGTGCCGACGCAGTTCGAGCGGCCATCCTCGCACTCGTCGAGAGCGAGACACCACAGGACCGCGAGGACCGGCACCGAAAGGGCTGGATCGCGCATCCCTTCACCGCCGCCGAGGAGCGATCGATGCGTCGCGATGCCAAGTCGCTCATTGCCGAAGAACCATGGTGAAGCCCCGGGTTCGGCAACACTCCCGCCCCCGTCACGGCGAGGTGTGGTGGCTCGAAGATCCCGACATCGGCCGCCGCCCGGCACTCGTCCTCACCCGCGACTCGGTGATTGACGTGCTCACCGGCCTCTTGATCGCGCCGGTGACGCGCACCGTTCGAGGCATACCGAGCGAGGTCGTGCTCGATGTCGATGACGGGATGCCAGAGCGATCGACCGTCAGCCTTGACAACCTCCGGACCGTACCGAAGGCGATGCTCACGGGACGGGTGACTGATCTGTCGGTCGTCAAGCGTCAGCAGGTCTGCGATGCCCTCCGATTCGCCGTCGACTGCTGACGCCCAGGCACCGCCGGGTAGGTTCGGGCCATGAAGATTCGGATCGGCTACGGCCTCGGCACTCAGGGCATGCCGGGCGATGGCGAGGCGTATGCCCGCTTCATCGACGACCTCGAGCGGCTCCAGTTCGACTCGGTGTGGTTCAGCGAGCGCATCAACGGGAACGCCCCCGACCCCGGGTCGGCGATGTCGTTCGCCGCAGGCCGCACGACGAAGCTCAAGTTCGGCATGAGCGTGATGGTGCTGCCGGGCCGCAACCCCGTGCTCGTGGCCAAGGAGATGGCCTCGATCGACCTGCTCTCGAACGGTCG
>JAYTFI010000368.1:0-4789 GCA_043734485.1 Acidimicrobiales bacterium
CGAGCGAGAGCGGGTCGAGCCGGTCGGTGGGTGCGGCAACGCCGATTCGCAACGTTGCGAGCCGCTTCGCCGTTCGTGGAATCGGGGCCGCCGACGCCAACGATGGGCCGGCGAACGCTCCGGCGAGCGGCAGCCCGAGGCCGACCACGGATGCGGCACGCAGGAACGCGCGCCGCGACATCGTGGCTGCGCGGAGCTCGTCGATCAGGTCGATCTCGAGCGGACTACGGTGCCACCGGAGCCGGTCGGGGTACGGGTTGTCAGCCACCGTGTCCGAACTCCTCTCCCCTTGCTGTGGCCGAACTGCGAGCGCCGATGGGTGAGACCGACACCATCACCTTAGATTCGATCCGGGCGCCCGGACACGCACTGGGAGAACCCGCGGCCCGGCATCCTCGGATGACTATCGTCCGCTCATGACTGCATCTGATCGAGCACACGCCGGCGGCGCAACTGCCGGAACGGGCCGCCGAGTCATCCGAGCCCCGAGGGGCAATCAGCTCACGTGCGAAGGATGGGCCCAGGAGGCCGCCTACCGCATGATCCAGAACAACCTCGACCCCGAAGTCGCCGAGCACCCGGAGGAGCTGATCGTCTACGGCGGCTACGGCAAGGCGGCACGCAACTGGCCGAGCTTCGACGCGATCCTCCGTACGCTTACGACCCTGAAGAACGACGAGACACTGCTGGTGCAGTCGGGCAAGCCGGTGGGCGTGATGCAGACCCACGAGTGGGCGCCGCGGGTGCTGCTCGCGAACTCGAACCTCGTTCCGCAGTGGGCCACGTTCGAGGAGTTCCGCCGCCACGAAGAGCTCGGCCTCATCATGTACGGCCAGATGACAGCGGGGTCGTGGATCTACATCGGGACGCAGGGCATCCTGCAGGGCACCTACGAGTGCTTCGCGGCCATCGCTGCGGCCCGCTTCAACGGGTCGCTGGCGGGCACCATCACGCTCACCTGTGGGGCGGGCGGCATGGGCGGCGCCCAGCCGTTGGCCGTCACCATGAACGGGGGCGTGGTGATATGCGCGGATACGGATCCGTCACGGATCGAACGGCGCATCCAGACCCGGTACCTCGACACCGTGGCCCATTCTGTCGAGGAGGCCCTGCAGTTGGCGGAGCGGGCAAAGGCCGACATGCGGCCGCTGTCCATCGGGCTCGTGGCCAACGGCGCCGAGCTGGTCCCGCTGCTGGCGCGCATGGACGCGCCCATCGACATCGTCACCGACCAGACCTCGGCCCACGACCCGCTCAACTACATCCCTGCGGGGCTCACCATGGAGACGGCCGCGGCGCTGCGGGTCGGCGATCGCAACGAGTACATCCGCCGGGCCCGCGCGTCGATGGCCGCGCACGTGGAGGGCATGGTCGCGTTCATGGACAAGGGTGCCGAGGTGTTCGACTACGGCAACTCCATACGGGCGGAAGCCGCGTTGGGTGGCTACGAGCGGGCCTTCGCCTACGAGGGCTTCGTGCCGAAGTACGTCCGCGAGCTGTTCTGCGAGGGGAAGGGGCCGTTCCGCTGGGTCGCGCTGTCCGGTGATCCGGCCGACATCGCAGCAACTGACAAGGCCATCCTGGAGCTGTTCCCTGACAACGACGTCCTCGGGCGGTGGATGCGCCTCGCCCGCGAGAAGGTCGCGTTCCAGGGGCTGCCGGCCCGTATCTGCTGGCTCGGCTACGGCGAACGCGACAAGGCCGGCGAGCGCTTCAACCAGATGGTGGCCGACGGCACGGTGAAGGCACCGATCGTGATCGGGCGCGACCACCTCGACTGCGGTTCAGTCGCGTCGCCCTATCGGGAAACCGAGAACATGAAGGACGGCTCCGATGCGATTGCCGACTGGCCTCTGTTGAACGCGATGGTGAACGTGGCCTCCGGCGCGTCGTGGGTGTCGATCCACCATGGCGGCGGAGTCGGCATGGGCCGCTCGATCCACGCCGGCCAGGTGACAGTGGCCGATGGGACGGCACTCGCCTCCGAGAAGATACGACGTGTACTTACGAATGATCCAGGCATGGGTGTGATCCGCCATGTCGACGCGGGGTACGACCTCGCGGCTTCGGTGGCCGAGGAGCGTGGCGTGCGGGTCCCGATGAACGAGGGTCCGCTGTTCCCGCCGACCTCACCGCCGACGTTCGGGTGACGGGGCGACGTCTCCAATGACCATCAGAGACATCGCCACCATCGGCCATCCGATCCTGCGCATCCCGACAACGCCCGTCAGTCCTGACGAACTGGCCGGCCCGGAGGTGCAGCAGCTCATCGACGACCTCATCGACACGATGCGCCACGCCAACGGTGCGGGGATCGCGGCCAACCAGATCCACGAGTCGAAGCGCATCACGGTCATCGAGGTCAACCAGAACCCCCGCTACCCGTACAAGCCGCACATCCCGCTGACCGTGGTGGTGAACCCGGAGATCGAACTGCTCGGCGACGAGCTGGTCGAGATCAACGAGGGCTGCCTGTCCGTGCCCAACCTGCGGGGCAACGTGTTCCGACACGTCGACATCCGGGTCCGCTACCAGGACCGCAACGGCGTGGCCCATGACGAGGTGAAGCGCGGCCTCACCGCCGGCACGTTCCAGCACGAGGTCGACCATCTCGACGGCAGGCTCTTCGTGGACCGGGTGGTCGATACGACCACGCTCACCACGTGGGAGCAGTTCGAGCGCTTCCACCGTGCCGCGTTCATCGAGCGCATCACCGCATTCGTCGAGCGGATCGGGTCGTGACCCACGCCATGGGCACGTGGTGGTGTGAGCTCGCATGGCTCGGCGGCGAAACGCCGACCGAGCGAGTCCTCATCACCGTCGAGGGTGATCGCATCACGGCCGTCGAAGCCGGCGTCGAGCCACCCGTCGGCGCGACACAGCTCCGCGGCCTCACCCTGCCGGGGATCGCGAACGGCCATTCGCACTGCTTTCACCGCTCCCTGCGGGGCCGCACCCATGGCGGCAAAGGAACGTTCTGGACATGGCGGGATCAGATGTACCGCGCCGCCGAGGCGCTCGACCCCGACAGCTACCTCGAGCTGGCGACAGCGACGTTCGCCGAGATGGTGCTCGCCGGCTACACCGCCGTCGGCGAGTTCCACTACCTGCACCATGGCGCCAAAGGCCGTGCCTACCGCGACCCGAACGAGATGGGCCGCCGTCTCATCGCCGCGGCAAAGTATGCGGGCATACGGATCACGCTGCTCGACACGTGCTACCTCCACGGCGGGCTCGGCGCCGACGGGTACGAACCACTGAATGAGATCCAGCGACGCTTCGCCGATTCCGACGTCCATTCGTGGGCCAATCGAGTCGATGCGCTACAGGCGCGGTGGGAGCACGACACTCATGCCCGAGTCGGCGCCGCGATTCACAGCCTCCGTGCCGTTGATCCGGCCGAAGCAGCCGCTGTGGCATCATATGCGGACATACTGTCGATTCCGCTTCACGCCCACGTGAGCGAGCAGCCGGCCGAGAACGAAGCCTGCCTCTCGGCGCACGGGCGCACCCCGACCGCGCTCCTCGAGTCGGCCGGCGCCCTCGACGTGTCCGGCGGGTTCACGGCCGTGCACGCCACGCACCTCACGGCCGACGACATCCACGCCTACGGCCGCAGCCATGCCACCTGCTGCTTCTGCCCGACGACCGAGCGCGATCTCGCAGACGGCACCGGACCGGCCAGCGCGCTTCGCCACTCGGGGGCGCGCCTGTCGATCGGTAGCGACTCGAACACGATCATCGACCCCTTCGAGGAGACCCGCGCCATCGAGCTCAACGAACGTATGCGTACGAACATTCGCGGGAATCTCGGTGTGGCCGCGTTGGCGGCAGCTGCGACTACGGACGGGATGGCCTCCATCGGATGGCCCGACAGCGGCCGGATCGAGGCGTCCTGCCTGGCCGATTTCGTGTCCGTCGACCTCGAGGACCGGAGCCTGGCCGGGATCGATGCGTCCCACGCGCTCGCGGCGACCGTGCACGCCGGGTCGGCCCGCGCCGTGCACAACGTGGTCGTCGCTGGCGTCACCGTCGTGCACGAAGGTGTCCATCTGCTGGTTCCCGACCATGCGCCACGTATGGGTCGTGCGGTCCGTACGCTGCTGGCATGACAGACCTTCAGGCGGACCCGGAGGCACCGGATTCGGGCGCGACGCCATTGCGAATCGTGATCGCCGATGACCACAAGGCCATCCGCTATGGGCTGCGGATCGCGTTCGAGGAAGCCGGTGTTCAGGTCGTGGCGGAGGCAGGGGACGGCGAGGAGCTCATCGAAGCGGTGCTCGCGCATGAGCCCGACGTCGTG
The DNA here is from genome assembly GCA_043734485.1 of Acidimicrobiales bacterium. GTDB lineage: Bacteria > Actinomycetota > Acidimicrobiia > Acidimicrobiales > JANYDT01 > JAYUDQ01. The sequence goes on from JAYTFI010000368.1 coordinate 4,307, forward strand.
CTGACCGATGTGAGCATGCCCCGCTGCGGTGGCATCGAGGCGACCCGGCGCATCCGCGAGGTCCGGCCCCGCGCCCGAATCGTGATGCTGACCATGCACGACGACGCGGAATCGATTCGCGCTGCGCTCCTGGCCGGGGCGTGCGGCTTCCTCAGCAAGGACTGCTCGTTCACCGAGGTGCTCGACACCGTACGCAAGGTCGCGGTCGGCGACACAGTGCTCAGCGCGAACGTCGCCCGGGAGATGCTGCAATACCTCGCCAATACCGACGAGACCAGACCCGAGATGCTCAGCCCCCGGCAGCGCGAAGTGCTCGAGTGCGTGGCCAAGGGAATGAACCCGGCCCAGATCGGGCGGACGTTCGGCCTGAGCCCGAAGACCGTCAACAACCACCTCGCCGCCATCTACCGTCGCCTTGACGCGCAGAACCTCACGCAGGCGATGCTCCGGGCTGTTCGTTTGGGGATCATCAAGCTCGACTGA
>JAYTFI010000369.1:0-5865 GCA_043734485.1 Acidimicrobiales bacterium
GGCGGGCCCGGAACCGGTCGGCAGCCGGGGCAGTTCGCGACTGCCTGACTTCGCGCCTCGGGCACACCGATTTGCGGTCATGACAGGCTTCTGTGGAGCGCTCTGTGACCGCATTCGAGCGGCGGGCCGGTAGAGTCGCCGTCCGACCTTCCGGTCTGCAGCATCGTGAGTCCGGAACTGGTCACACCCGCTGAAGTGAACGAGGAGTGCAACGTGGAGATCCGCATCGGTGTGTCGCAGTCGATCAAGGAGATCGACATCGATCTCGGCGACGTCGATCGCGAGAAGGTGCTGGCCGACATCACGACGACTCTGGCGGACGAGAAGGCGGTCCTGTGGCTGACCGACAAGAAGGGCAAGACCATCGGCGTCCCGTCGGCGAAGGTGTCCTACGTCGAGGTCGGCGGCGCAGCGTCCGATGAGCGCCGCGTGGGGTTCGCCCGCTAGGTCCCCGGGGACCGGCGCGCCTCGCTCGGATCGGCCGCTGGAGTGTCCGCACCGCCGCTTTCACTGCTCGACCGCAAGCTCCTGCTCGTCACGGGCAAGGGTGGCGTGGGCAAGAGCACGGTCGCAAGCGCGCTCGCATGGCTGGGCGCGGCGGCGGGGAAACGCGTGCTCGCCTGTGAGTTCGACGCCAAGGGTGACCTGCTGGCGTCACTGCAGGGAGCCGGTAGCGGACGCTCTCCACAGGCATTGACGTTTGAACCGCGTCAGGTGCAGAAGGACCTCTGGGCCATGGCCATGGACCCCGAGGAGTCGCTCAAGGAGTACCTGCGGCTGAACCTGCGTATCCCGTTCGTCACCAGGATCGGTGCGCTCTCCACGGCGTTCGACTTCCTCGCCAACGCTGCGCCGGGCGTGCGCGAGATCGTCACTATCGGCAAGGTCGCCTACGAGGTTCGCGAGCGCCACTACGACCTCGTCGTCGTCGATGCCGCCGCCACCGGGCACATCATCGGCCAGCTTCGGGCGCCGCAGGCCATCAACGAGCTCGTGGGCGTCGGCATGATCCGGGGCCAGACGGCGTGGATGCTCGACATCCTCAACGACCCTGCCCGTACCGGCCTCGTGATCACCACGACGGCCGAGGAGATGCCGGTGAACGAGTCGATCGAGCTCATCGAGATGGTGCGCGCGCAGACGGGTGTCGACATCGCTGCGATCATCGCCAATCGGGTGCTGCCGGAGCTCTTCACGGTCGCCGGCGAGAAGGTCTTCGAGAAGCTGCGCATGCCGCTCGGCATGGCTCGCGTCGCCGAATCGGTGGGCGATCCGGCAGTCGCATCGGCGCTGCTCGAGGGAGCCACCCTGGCCACCGATCTGCGTCGTACGCGCGCAGAGCATCTTCATCGGCTCATGGACTGCGTCGGCGGTATGACGACGGCGATCGTGCCGCAGCTCTTCGATGTCGAGCCCGGCATAGACACCACCCGGGCGGTTGCCCAGCACCTGGCCGAGGAGCTCAACCTGTGACCGCAACCCAGTCGGCGACCGTCGAATCGCTCGCGGCGGCGATCGAGGGCAAGCATGTCGTCATCTGCTGCGGCTCGGGCGGCGTCGGCAAGACGACTGTTGCCGCCGCCCTCGGCGAGGTCGCGACCCGGCGCACGACCGGGCGCGTGCTCGTGCTGACGATCGATCCGGCGAAGCGTCTCGCCAACGCGCTCGGGCTCGAAGCCGTCGGCAATACCGAGCGCAGGGTCGAACTGGGCCCCGAGGCAACGGGTGAGCTGTGGGTGGCCATGCTCGACACCTCGGCGTCGTGGGACGACCTCGTGCGAACACATGCGCCCGATGCCGCGACCGCGGCCAAGATCCTCGCCAACCCGCTCTACCGCAACATCACGCAGCGTTTCGTCCAGAGCCACGACTACATCGCCATAGAGCGGCTGTACGAGTTGCGCGCGGGGGGTAAGTACGACCTCATCGTCATCGACACACCGCCGTCGCGGCACGCGCTCGACTTCCTCGACGCGCCCGAGCGGATGGCCGACTTCTTCTTGTCGAGCCTCCTCAAGTGGATCACGATGCCGTATCGCCTCGGCGGGGCACGGGCCGGTCGGCTCGGCTACCTGGCCGCGAAGCCCTTCTACCAAGTGGCGGACCGCATCCTCGGGTCGCAGTTCCTCCAGGACATCGCCGAGTTCTTCCTCCTCTTCCAGAGCATGTACGGCGGTTTCGTCCGGCGGGCGAAGGCCGTCACTGCGCTGCTCCACGACCCGGGGACCACGTTCGTCGTCGTCAGCTCGCTCGAACCGGCACCACTGCACGAGGCCGAGTTCTTCATGCAGGAGCTCGACCGGCGCAAGCTCCGCCTCGGCGCGCTCGTACTGAACCGCGTGTTGCCGGCGTACTTCCTCGACGCAAAGACGCGTGCCGCGGCGACACGTATCGCCACCGCGACCGCTCCGGAGAGGAAGGGCTTCGGCACGGCGGAAGAACAGCGCGTGCTCGGTTCGGTGGCCGACAGCTTCCTGCGCTTCGCCACGCTGGCCGATCACGAGCAGGCGCAACGCCGTCGCCTGGCTCGTCAGCCCGACGCCATCGTCACGATCCCGTTGCAGGATCAAGACATCACGGACCTCGGCGCGCTTGCCTCGCTAGGCGACACGTTGTGGCCCGACGCGGCAAGTTCGGCCGCCGCGCCGAAGCGGCGCGGTCGCCGGCCATCGTCGATGGACTGAGAGCACCACGTGGACCCGGTCGATAATCAGCGCGCAGATGATCAGCACCTTCACCGGTTGGTCGGTGCGTGGGGCATGGTGGCGGACTTCTGCTTCGGCGACCTGCTGCTCTTCGTGCCCGACGCGATCGACGGGTCGGCGGTCGATCCTCCTCCGGCGTTCCGCGTCCACGCCCAGATCCGACCGACGACCAACCAGACGCTCTACCAGGATGATCTCGTCGGCCGGATCGTGTCGGTGGCGGAACGTCCACTGCTCGCCGACGCATGGCGGGACGGCCGTATCCTCGACGGGCGGAACTTCGCCATCGCCAGCACGAGCGGCGCACGGGTGGCCTACATCCCGGTCCGACGCGTGCTCGCGGATGGCACGCATGGCCGAGTGGCCGTGATGACGCGCGAGTCTGCGATCGATGCGGGTAGGCGACCGGGACGTCTGGAGCGCGTCTACGTCGAGGTGTTCGACCGCCTCGCGGCAATGATCGCCGACGGTTCGTTCCCGTTCCCTATCGACGCGTCCGACGCGGTCGACCAGCCCGAGACGCCACGCGTCGGCGATGGCGTCATCGCGCTGGATGCGGCCCGTCGGGTCACCTATGCGTCGCCGAACGCGATCTCCGGACTGCACCGGCTCGGCGTCTCGGTGAACGCCGAGGGTCGTTCGCTGAGCGAACTGGCGATCGACACCGGTGCGATCGAGGCCTGTTTCGCAACCGGGCGACCACAGGTTGCGGAGGTCGAACAATCGGCCGATCCGGGGCGGGCCGGAACCCGGGTCAGCGTCGTGTTCCGGGCCATCCCCCTTCTGGAGGAAGGTGTGGTCACGGCCGCGGTGGTGCTGATGCGAGACGTATCCGATGTCCGTCGGCGCGACCGCATGCTCGTCACCAAGGACGCGACGATCCGCGAGGTCCACCACCGGGTCAAGAACAACCTCCAGACGATCTCCGCGCTACTCCGGCTGCAGGGCCGCCGGCTCGAGTCACCCGAGGCGAAGGAGGCGATCGAGGAGTCCGTGCGGCGGATCGGCTCGATCGCGCTCGTGCACGAGACGCTCTCCCGTGACGTGCGCGACGCAGTGCCCTTCGACGATATCGTCCGCCCGCTCGTGCGTTTGGTCGAGGAGGGTCTGGCGTCGCCGGAGCGGCCACTGCACTTCACCGTCAGTGGCGAACTGGGCGACCTGCCACCGGAGACCGCGACTCCACTTGCGGTCGTCCTCAGTGAGCTGCTGCAGAACGCCGTCGAGCACGCCTTCCCAGACGGCACCAGCGCCCGTCGGCCCGGGATCATCGACATCCATCTGGCCAATGACGCCGAGGGGCTGTCGATCGACGTCCGCGACAACGGCGTCGGCCTCCCCGACGGGTTCTCGCTGTCGTCGTCGAAGAGCCTCGGGCTGTCGATCGTCCGGACATTGGTGACGACCGAGCTGGGCGGGGTGATCGCGTTCCGCAACGACGACGGTGCCGTCGTGCAGCTACGCATCCCCCGGGAGGCCGATCCACGCCGACGCTGAGCCGGCCGTCCCGACCCAACGGGGAGCCAGGGCCGTGTCGGCGCTTCAGTGACGCAGCGACTGCATGACCTCGTCGGTGTCCTCGCCGACGGAGTGGACGGGGCCGGGGATCTGCACGTAGTTGCTGAAGCTGACGGGCGCGGCAGCCATGCGGTACGTCCCGGTGGCTGCATCGGCGGGGTCGCGGGGCATGTCGACCCATGCGCCGGCCGCCTCGGCCTGCGGGTCGTCGAGCACGTCGGCGATCGAGTTGACCGGTGACCACCACACGTCGTGTGCATCGAAACGGGCCGTCCACTCCGCCCGGGGTGCAGCCGCGAACACCTCGTCGAGCAACGCGATGAGCGGGCCGCAGTTCTTCTTGCGCAGCACCGCGCCGGCGAATCGCGGCTCGGTCAGCAGGTCTGGGCGGTCGATCGCGGCCACGAGGCCGGGCCAGTGCCGGTCGCCTTCGAGGCCGATGAGCCAGAACGAGAGGCCGTCGGCGGCGCGGTAGCAGTTGACCAGCGGTGACGGGTTCTGCTCGCGTGGCTTGGTGCTGGCGATGCGGCCGAAGTACGAGCGCACGCCGATGTCCCAGCCGTTCACGTAGATGCCGGCGCGCAGCAGCGAGGTCTCGACGAGGCGACCTTCGCCGGTGCGCTCGCGGTTGAGGAGCGCGGCGAGGATGCCGGTGGTGATCGTCAGGCCGGTGATGTGGTCGCCCATGCCGGACTTGAGGCCGATCGGGTGCTCGCCCGTCGGCACCATGCTGTGCGCCAGTGACGATCGGGCCCAGAACGCGCCGACGTCATAGCCCGGCCGGTCGCGATCCTCCCCCTCGAGGCCGTAGCCGGTCACCGAGGCGTAGACGATCTTCGGGAAACGGGCCCGGAGCGCGGCGTGGTCGAGGCCGAGGCGGGCGAGTGCGTCGGGCCGGATGTTGGTGAGGAAGACGTCCGCCGTGGCCAGCAGTGCGTCCATATCGGCGCGACCCGCCTCGGTCTGCAGGTCGAGCACGACGCAGCGCTTGCCCCGGTTGTCCAGCTCGTAGGGCGGCACCCGGTCCTGCTCGACGCCGACAGCACCGAACATCTTGCGCATGGGGTCGCCGGCCGGCGCTTCGACCTTGATGACCTCGGCACCCCAGTCGGACAGGATGCCGCCCGACGCGGGTCCGGCCACCCAGATGGCGAGTTCGACGACGCGGTATCCGTTGAGCATGAATGCAGTCCACGTCAGTCGCGGGGTCGGCGGCAACTCGACCGGTCGACGCCGTAACGTGCGCCCCCGTGACCCGACCGATCATCGCTGCGCACCGTGGAGCTTCGAAGGCCGAGAAGGAGAACACCCTCGACGCCTTCAGGGCCGCCCGCCGGCTCGGCGCGGACATGGTGGAGCTCGACGTCCGCCGCACCGCGGACAGTCGCCTCGTCGTGCATCACGATCCGAAGATCGGTCTGAAAGCAATCATCCGTATGCGTGCTGAAGATCTGCCCACATACGTTCCGTCTCTCGCCGATGCGCTCGACGCGTGCGAGGGGATGCAGGTGAACATCGAGATCAAGAGCGACCCGGGCGAGCCCGACTACGACCCCGACCAGTGGGTGGCCGGCGCGGTCGCCCGGCTACTGGCCGAGCGGGGCGACAGCGATCGGATGCTCATCTCCTCGTTCGACCGGGA
>JAYTFI010000370.1:0-3103 GCA_043734485.1 Acidimicrobiales bacterium
TGGACGGTGGATGACCATCTCCGTCCAGCGGGCATCGGCGATGCGGGCCAGCGCCGTGGCCTGACGCCGCTCCCGGGCCCGGAGCGGCCGGCCCCGGCGGCCGAGGACGAGCGTGAGGTCGGCGGCCGAGAGGTTGGACCAGGCGACGTCGTCCGGCCCGGTCTCCCCCGCCGCAACCTTCACCGAGGCCCGGCTGCCCTGCACGAATGCGCTGATCCACGGCAGCTCAGGTGGCTTCCCCTCGCTGGCCAGCGGCTCCGGCGACCGATGATCGATCACCGCCGCCCACTCCGCCTCGAAGTCCCTGCACCCCCGTGTCGCGAGGGCCCGCAGGAGCTCCTCGACGTTGTGTGCCTCGACGAGGGCGATCGCCGTGTCAAGAGCGTCGAGCCGGGGGTCGTGGGCGACGTTCTTGACCGGACGGATGTCCTCGACATCGACGCCGTCGACCTGGCTGAGCTCGCGGGTCAGCAGTGGGACAAGGGACGCATCGGCCAGCTCGACGAGGAGCTCGTCGATGGCCCGGCCGGCACCGCGCTCGAGGATGTCGATGCCGACGGGGTCGCCGCGCACTGCGCCGATGCGGCTCGCAACTGCGCCGAGCGCGCCGGGACGATCGGGTAGCCAGATGCGGACGACATAGACGGGCATCAGCGGGGTTTAGCCAGTGCTCCGGGTCGAGCCGGTGGATTACGGCGACGAATTCACGCGACTGCCGCAGATGGCGATGTCAACGCCGAAGTCAACGTGGCCGCCGGAAGGCTGGTGGTCGCCTTGCCGGCCGGTGTGGTCCGTACGACGGCAAGGGCGGCATCACCGACGGCAGCCGTGTCGGCGTTCTTCTTCGGCGCGTACTCATTCACGTAGAGCTGGCCAGAGAGCTGGCAGAGCTCGTACATGATGTCGTCGGTGAGGCGCCGAGGGGTAAGCGCATCGTCCTTCTTTGCGGCATAGCGGCCCACGTTGACCGGCTTCGAGAACCTGATCGTGATGGGCGAGAAGAAGTTCGGCTTGAGCTGGCCGATCGGCTGCGCCTCACGGGTACCGATCATGGCCACCGCGATCACCGGCGCGCCGCTGTCGAGCGCGAGGCGGGCGACTCCGGTGCGGCCTTTGTACAAGCGCCCATCAGGCGACCGCGTGCCCTCGGGATAGATGCCGAACACGCCACCGTCATGGAGCACGCCCATGGCCGACTCAAGCGCTCGCGCCGACGCCGGCCCGCCCCCCCGGACGACCGGGATCTGGCCCATGGCTTTGAAGAGCCAGGCGGTCTTGCGTTGTTCGAAGTACTCGGCCTTGGCCACGAATGTGACGCGGCGCTTCAGCATGATCGGTAGGAACACCGAGTCGGAGAAGCTGAGGTGATTGCTGGCCAGAATCACCGGACCGCTCGTCGGCACGTTTTCGATGCCTTCGACCCTGATCTTGAACAACAGCCGCAAGATCGGCCCGAGGACACCTTTGAAGAGCCGGTACACCATGAGTCGGCAGGGTAATCCCGTCGACTCCCGCTGTGTCGGACGGATGTCGGAAGTCACCGTGACGGTTCACCGTGTGTCGGCAATCGAACGGAATTGGTCGAGCGGTCAAGCCCCCGTACCCTTCCGGCCATGACTCGCCGTCTCACCCAGCGCGGACGCGAACGCAGGCTCCAGCTGATGGAATTCGCAGCCCGCCGTTTCGCCGAGAACGGGTACCACCCCACCTCTGTCGCCGAGATCGTCGACGAGCTCGAAGTGGGCAAAGGGGTCTTCTACTGGTACTTCTCTTCCAAGGAAGAGCTGTTCAACGAGATCCTGCGCGATTCGCAGTACGCCCTTCGTCGACGCCAGCAGCAGCTGATCGGCACCGAGACCGACCCGGTACGGCGTATCGAGCTCGGGATGCACGCAACGATGCACTATCTGGCCGAGAACCGCCACATCTTCAACCTCTTCCAGTTCGCGGCAACGGAGAAGGCGTTTGCGCCGACACTGCGCCAAGGGGCGGAGGTCGGTGCGGCGGACACGATGCGCCACATCAAGGAGGGCATGGCCGAAGGGCGCTTTGCCGATGCCGATCCGTGGATCGTTACCCAGGCCGTCATCGGCGTGACCAATGAGCTGGCCCGTCGGTGCATCTTTGCCCGCAACGACCCGCCCGACCAGGTGGCCGACGCGGCTGTGCAGTTTTGCCTACGCGGGCTGCTCGGCTGTGCCGACGGGGGTGCCGACGGGGGTGCCGACGCGGCTCGTGGCGGCCGCACTGCTGTGGTCGCGGGCCAATAGGGCTGCGCCGATCGCACCAGCACGACGTCCGAGCTCCGCGGCGCGGATGTCGGGGCGTGGACGATGGCTGCCGGCGTCGCCGAGTGAACGCGAGAGACGTGTCCGGATCAGTCCGAGGAGCGGCTTGGGCGGGTCCAGCACACCGCCTCCAAGGACGACGACCGCCGGGTCGAGGGTCACGATCAGGTTGCTGAGCCCGCTCGCGACCGCTCCTGCGAAGCGGTCGAGCACATCGAGAGCCTGCGGGTCACCGGCGCGCGCCGCGGCGCTGACGTCCTCGCCGGCGCGACCCGCCATCCGGGACAGTGCGCTGCCCGACGCAACCAGCTCCCAACAGCCACGGCGACCGCACACGCACCGCTCGCCGTCGCGGTCGACGGTCATATGGCCGACTTCGCCGGCGAAGCCGTGACGGCCGCGCTGGAGTACGCCCCCGCTGATGATGCCGCCGCCGATGCCCGTGCCAACGCCGACATAGAGCACATCGTCGACCCCACGGGCGGCGCCGGCCATCCGTTCGCCCCACGTTGCTGCCGTGTTGTCGTTCTCGACCACGACGAGCGCACCGGCCGGTAGCCGCGCCCGGAGCAGGTCTCGAAGGGGAACCTCTCGGACGCCGAACAGATGGGGAGCGAAGCGCAGGACGCCGTCGGGCGTGACGAGGCCGGGTACGCCGACCCCGATGCGAAGCGACTGCCGCGCTCCGTCGGCCCGTGTTTCGGCCCGTGTTTCGGCCCGTGTTTCGGCCCGTGTAACGAGTTCGTCGATGACCGCGAGGATGGTGGCCAGAACGGCGTCGCCGCCGATCGGAGTGGGCCGAACGGCTTCAGCAA
>JAYTFI010000371.1:0-8273 GCA_043734485.1 Acidimicrobiales bacterium
GCCGTGCCTGAGATTGCCCCATTGCGCGGCGTGCGCGTCCTCGAACTGTCCGGCGGATACGCAGCCGGGCTTGCCGGTCGGTTCCTTAGGGGCTACGGCGCCGACGTCGTTCATGCCGACCCCGGTTTCGCCAACCCGATGACCGCAGATGAGATCGCCTATGTCCACGCGGGCAAACGCTCGCTCCCCGTCGGCGGCACGGAGACCGACGAATGGCGACGGCTCCTGGCGGAGGTCGACATCGTGCTCAGCGACGTGCAACCTGGCGGACTGCTGGCGCTGAGGATCGACTGGGAAGCGCACCGGGCGGCCCATCCGCTCCAGGTGATCGTGTCGGTCACGCCGTTCGGGCTCACCGGCCCGTACGCCGACCATCAGCACACGAACGCCGTCGCGTTCGCGCTCGGTGGGATCATGAGCCTCACCGGCGACGCCAGCCGCACACCGCTCGTCACCGGCGGGAACCAGGCGTACGCACTCGGTGCAGGCAACGCCTTCGCGGCTGCGGTCACCATGTGGCTCGGTCGGCTGCGACACGGTCGGGGTGACCTTGCCGACATCTCCGGCCAGGAGTGCGCAGCCGGGATGCTCGAGTACTACGGGGCATACACGTCCTACACGGGCCTCCCCATGGCGCGGCTCGGCAACCAGACCCGGGCGACATGGGCGATCTATCCGTGCCTGGACGGCTGGGCCGGGGTGTTCGCACTGGAACGCCAGACCCCGGCGCTGTTCCGGCTCCTCGATGATCCCGAGCTGGCCGAGCCCCGATTCCGCGAACCCGCGCAGCGCCTGCTTCCCGAGAACGACGAGGAACTGGCGGCGAAGCTCTACGTGTACTTCGCGGACAAGACGATGGCGGAGCTACGGGCCACCAGCCTCGCGACGAGGGTTCCGATCGGTACGGCGACGACTCCTGCCGACCTGCTCGCGAGCGACGGCCTCGCCACGCGGGGCGCGTTCGACCGCATCGACACCGAGGGCGCGTCGCGCATCCCCGGCCGACCCTTCCCGGGTTTCGGGTGGCGGGGCGCGCTCGAAGCAGAATCGGACGCCGAATCGGACGCAGAATCGGACGTTGGCCGGGGTGGCGCATCGAAGTCGGCGCCTTCTCCCGGCCCGGCGGCGCCTTCTCCCGGCCCGGCTCTGCCACTGGCCGGGATCCGTGTCATCGACCTGACCATGATGTGGGCCGGACCGTATGCGACCCTACGAATGGCGGAGATGGGCGCAGATGTGATCAAGGTCGAGTCGCCCTCAGCGTGGGACAACATCCGCACGCTCATCCCGCAGCCAGACGTCGCCGATCCCTGGAACTCCGCCTTCTACTTCAACGCCTACAACCGTGACAAGCGTTCGCTCACCCTCGATCTGGCCCAGCCGGCCGGACGCGAACTGCTCCTTCGCCTCGTCACCCATGCCGACGTGCTCATCGAGAACTACCGCGCCGACGTGCTCGACAAGCTCGGCCTCGGCGCTGACGTCCTTCATGGCGCCAACCCGCGCCTCGTCGTCATCAGCATGGCGGCATTCGGCAAGTACGGCCCCCAACGCGACTACGTCGGCTTCGGACCGGTGATCGAGCTCATGTCCGGGCTTGCGTCGCTTTCGGGCTACGGCGACGGCGAGCCGTTCAAGACCGGCATCTCCTACGGCGACCCGGTTGCCGGCACCGCCGCCGTGGCCGCAACCGCGCTGGCCCTGCTGCGCCGGGAGCAGTCGAGCGAGCCTGTCCACGTCGACCTTGCGCAGCTCGAAACCGGGATGGTGCTGATCGGCGAAGCATTCGTCGCCGCTAGCCGAGGGGAAGAACCGCTTCACCGAGGATGCCGGGACGCGCGGTTCGCTCCGCAGGGCTGCTACCCGGTCGTTGGCGACGATCAGTGGCTCGTGGTGTCGATTCGCACGGACGACGAGTGGCGCCGTCTCTGCGACGAGATCGGTGTCGTCGAGGATGATGAGCTACGCGCGCTCACCAATGCGGACCGCCATCTCCGTCATGACGAGATCGATGCGCGCATACGATCATGGTCGGCCCGCACCGACCCGCAGGCAGCGATGGACCTGCTCCAGGCTGCCGGCCTCGCGGCCGGGCGGGTGCTCGACACACTGGCCCTTCTCGAGGATCCGCATCTCGTCGCACGTCGCTTCTGGGTCGCGCTGCCGCACCCGAAGATGCACCTCTATCGCCAACAGGGCGCCGTGTGGCGCCTGGCCGAGAGCAGGCCCGCGCCGCGCCGTCACTCACCCCTGTTCGGCGAGCACAACGCGGAGATCCTGCAGGGTCTCCTTGGGGTCAGCGACGAGGAGATGACGCAACTCACGTCCGACTCCGTCATCGCCGACGCGCCTGTCAACCCGGGCGTCGGCTGACCACTCTGCCGGCACGAAGCGATACGTTCGTGCGATGAGCGAAACCGTGGAGTTCAAGAGCAACGGCAGCACCGCCTCGGGCTACCTGGTCCGGCCGGAGGGCGGATCAGGCGCTGGCGTCCTCGTCCTCCAGGAGTGGTGGGGTCTCGACTCGGGTATCAAGGAGATGGCCGACCGGCTCGCCGAAGCCGGATTCGTGGCGCTCGCCCCCGACCTCTACCACGGGGAGTTGGCGGGCCATACCGAGATGGACAAGGCCGGCGCGCTGATGCAGAGCATGCCGCCGGATCGCGCCGGGCGTGACATGAGCGGTGCCGTCGATTTCCTCGCCGCCCACGACGCCGTGACCAGCGACGGCATCGGTGTGGTCGGGTTCTGCATGGGCGGATTGCTGTCGTTCATCATCGCCGCCAATCGGCCCGACAGGGTGAAAGCGATCGTCCCGTTCTACGGGTTCCCGCAGGGTGACGCCGAGCCCGACTGGTCGGCGCTGACGGCGCCGGTCCGGGGCCACATGGCCGAGCACGACGACTACTTCGGCCCCGAGGCGGCGAAGGCACTCGAGGCCAAGCTGCAGGCGATGGGCAAGGACGTCATGCTCACCGTCCACCCCGGCACCGGCCATGCGTTCATGGCGCCCCACAACGCCCTCGGCACGAAGGACGACAAGGCATACGCAGAGATCTGGCCGACCGTCCTCGCGTTCCTCCACGAACAGCTCGGCTGAACGCCCGGGCCTGACGTTCCGGAACCTGTTCGAGCCGTGTCGCGCATCCAGGGCCTTTACCTACGCGAGCGCAGGGCAGCCGGTCCGCTACTCGGCGCGGTGCTCATCCTGCACGGCGGGCGCGAACAGAGCCACGAGATGGTGGGCCCGTACCGGCTGGCCGTTGTGCGGATGCGCCTGCTCGCATGGTCGGTTCGGCGCCGGCTCACCCGCGACGGTGTGTCGGTCTGGACACTGCGCTTCACGCTGCGGGGATGGAACGGCAGCGAGATGTCGCCGGTGTCCGATGCCCGCTGGGCGCTGGGCGAGATCAAGTCACGCGCCGATGGCCTGCTTCCGGTCGTGATCGTGGGCCACTCGATGGGCGGTCGCACGGCCATGCGAGTCGCCGATGCACCGGAAGTGAAGGGTGTGGTGGGCCTCGCCCCATGGCTGCCGGCCGGGGAACCGGTCGACGCGCTCCGGGGCTGCGCCGTGCACATCGCCCATGGCACTGCGGACCGGACCACGGATCCACGGCTGTCTGCAGCCTTTGCCGACCGTGCTCGCACCGTCGCGTCCGAGGTGGGTTACGAGCGTGTGGACGGGGACGGGCATGCGTTGCTGCGCCATCCGCGGCGGTGGAGCCGGATCGTCGTGCAGACGAGTCTCCAGATGCTGGGCACCTCCGGTTGAAGGAGGGACCCAGCATCCGTCTCCGGGGGGTGAGGAGACTTGGTTTCGCGGTAACGCTACTGCACGGTAGCGTAGCGTTATGAGCCGGGTACGACCAACTACTCCAGCTCCCCGGCAAGTCGCACCAGTTCCCCAATCCGCACTTCCTCTCCGGCCAAATGCGCCGTCTTCTCTCCGGCCGACTGCGCCTTCTGATGTCGAGTCGGCTGATCCCCGGGCCGTCCGGTCGCGAGCGGCAGTGATCGGGGCAACCATCGATCTGATGGTCGAACGGGGCATGCACGCGGTGAGCGTCGATGCCATTGCGGAGCGTTCCGGTGTGGCCAAAACGACCGTGTACCGGCACTGGCCCACCCGTGAAGCCCTCATCCTCGCGGCGTGGTACACCCTCGTGCCCGAGGAGACGGATGCACCCGCCGGCGACCTCCAGGCCCGAATCCTTGCCCTTGCCCTGGCGTTCGCCCGCCGGATCGGCGCTCCGCCGATGTCGGTGCTGCTGCCGGAACTGCTCGCATGCGCGGGTCGCGACGCCGACATGCTCGCCGTGTACGAGGAGATCCTCCGCGTCCGCGGCAAGCCGCTCACCGAAGCCGTGGCCGCAGCGGTCGTCGAGGGCGTACTTCCCGCCTGGACCGATGTCGAGCTGATGGCGAGCCTCATCCTCGGACCGATCGCCTTCCAGCAGTTGATCGTGCGCAAACCGGTCGACCCGGTGTTCATCGGTCAGGTCGTCTCCATTGCCATGGAATCGGCGCTGCAGGAGATCATTCAGGAGCCTCGACCGAAGTCTCGAACATCCCCCCCGACACGATCGCGATAGAAATAGGCTTCGTAGAGAAACGGAATATCGAAACATGGAATTGCGCGGAGTACCGTACAAATGGATCGTTGCCCGTGTTTGTCACCGGAATGTTCATGGACATCATGGACACGACGATCGTCTATGTCGCCATTCCATCGCGGGCCCGCGATCTCCATACATCCCCCTCATCCATCGAATGGGTGGTGCTCGGCTACCTCGTATCGCTCGCAGTGTGGATACCCGCCTCGGGTTGGGTCGGCGATCGCATCGGCACGAAGAAGACCTTCCTGTTCGCGCTTTTCGCGTTCACGGTCGCATCGGCACTTTGCGGTCAGGCTCACTCGGCCGGTGAGCTGATCGCGTTCCGCATCCTCCAGGGAGTGGGCGGCGGCATGCTGACTCCAGGTGGGCACGGCCATGCTGTTCCGTGCGTTCCCGCCGTCCGAGCGGGCGAGGGCTGCGTCGGTGCTGATGATACCGGCCGTCCTCGCGCCGGCCCTCGGTCCGGTCGTCGGCGGTTGGCTGGTCACTGATGTGTCGTGGCGCTGGATCTTCTACGTGAACCTCCCGGTCGGCGTGTTCGGGTTCATCTTCGGCGCGCTGTTCCTCAAGGAGAGCCGGGAGCCCTCCGCCGGCCGTTCGATGCTGCCGGCTTCGCCGGTGCTGCTCACGGCGATAACGGGTATTTCGATGTTCGTGTTGCTCGTCATTGTCGAGCTCCGACTGAGCCAACCGATGCTTGATCTTTGCCTCTATCGAGAGCGGATGTTCCGGTCCGTAACTCGAACATCGTGCAAGCCGTCAGCTTCGGAGGCATGGCCGGCCTGCTCTTCCTGCTGCCGCAGTTCCTGCAGAATCTTCGCGGCCTCTCGGCCCTGCAGTCGGGGCTCGCGACGTTCCCGCAGGCAATCGGCATGATGCTGGCCATCCGAATGGTCGGCCGGTTGTACCCCCGGATTGGCCCGCGTCGTCTGATCGCCGGTGGCCTTGTGTCGGCGACGATCGTCAGCCTCGCCTTCGTGGAGGTCGATCTGTCGACGAGCCTGTGGTGGATCCGCGTACTGATGTTCCTGCGTGGCATCTCGATGTCGTTCGCGTTCATCCCCCTCCAGGCCGCCACGTATGCGAACATCTCGGGCGCCAACACCGGCCGGGCGTCAGCGCTCTATTCGACCCAGCGCCAGGTGGGCGGTGCGCTCGGCGTTGCGGTCCTGGAGACGGTGTGGCTGAGCCGCACGAACGCACTCACGGCCGGTGTCACCGGCACCGCTTCGGTGCGGGCTGCGCAGGTGGGTGGGTTCCACGACGCGTTCCTCGCCGCCACGTTCTTCTCGATCGTTGCCGCTGGTGCGGCGCTGATGATCCGAGACCGTGACGCGGCGGCGACGTTGCCGATGATCTTCGGTGCGCACGCGGCCGGCGAAGAGGATCGTCAACCGCTCACAGTCGCGGTGCACTGACGGGCACTGACGGGCACTGACGGTCC
The DNA here is from genome assembly GCA_043734485.1 of Acidimicrobiales bacterium. Lineage (GTDB taxonomy): Bacteria > Actinomycetota > Acidimicrobiia > Acidimicrobiales > JANYDT01 > JAYUDQ01. Next base: position 6,064 of record JAYTFI010000371.1, read on the forward strand.
GCTGATCGTATGAAGGTGTGCGCCTATTGCTATGCGTACAAATCATCGAGGTGGCTGGCGTCATTGAAGCGCCGGACGATCTGCTGCCCCTCCGCAGTGACGACGATCTCGCTGATCGACGCGTTGTCCGCACCGAGGAACGCGAATGGCTGCGACCCGGCAGCGTGATGCAGCAGCTGCCCGATCACCCCGCCATGGGCGACGACGACCACGCGACCGTCCGGATGGGCGGCAACGATGCGCAGGAACGCTGACTGTGTCCTGGCGTGGAACACGTCGCGAGGCTCGCCGCCCGGTATCGCGTCCCACCGCTGCTCGGCCCGCATCTGCAATGCCGCGGGGTGGCCCGCGGCGACCTGGAACCTGAAGAGTCCGCCTTCCCATTCGCCGAGGTGCACCTCCCGGAGATCGGGCTCAAGCCGCGGTTCGAGCCCGACCGCGGCTGCGAGTGGCGCGGCTGTCTCGTGGGTACGGCGCAGGCTCGTGACATAGATCGCGTCGACTCGCTCGTGCGACAGCCTGGCGCCGACACGCTCGGCCTGGGCCCGCCCGTTCGGGTGCAATGCGGGGTCGCCGTGGCCGTCGACGAGCGAGAATGGTCGATCGGGATGTGCGGCCTCCGATTCGCCGTGGCGCACCAGCAGCACGACGGTTGCGCCGGGAGGCGGGGTGTAGCGCTCTTGGCGAACGCCCTCGAGTGATGTGGCGTCGAGTGATGTGGCGTCGAGTGATGAGTCGGGAGGTGTGCCCATGCGAACGACCCTATCCGGCCACTTCGCGTCAGCCCCCAACTTGTCCAGCGCGCTTCGAGCGCGCTACAGGCCCCGCCCGTCGGGCGAGGCCTGCATCGTCAAGGTTCATCCATGGTTCGGTGAAGTCGTCGGGATCTCGTCGTGGGCGTCTGGGTTGGAGTCCCTTGTTCTGATCATCCTGATGATCGGGACTCATAGGACCTGCGGCACCTGCGTGACGTGATTCGGGCGGCTGCCCTCACCCGCTGGAGTAACCAGGCGGATCGCCTTCGGCGCTCGGGTTTGCCATACTCCTCTGCTCCCTCCTGCTGCAGGAACCGCAGCGATGGTCTTCAGATTCAGCGTGGAACGTATTCGATCATGTGCCTTGAATCGGATGGCGTCAAGGCCCCATTTACCCATTGTTCACCTTGAAATGGCGCGGGGTCCGGGCTGGGGTCGAGAATCGTCGGCCCTGCGAATTCCGCAGCCCGGCGACGCCGGACGACGAAGGTGGCACCACATGACGCTCCTCATCCCGACCGCGCCGACTACCCGCGCCGCGCGCGCACCCCGGAACCGTCGATGATCGGCCGCCTCGACGGCCGGGTCGCGGTCATCACCGGTGGGGCCAGTGGCATGGGCCTCGGCACGGTCGAGCGCTTTCTCGACGAAGGCGCGGCGGTCGTGGTGGGCGACCTCAATGCGGCGAAGGGTGATGCGCTGATCGCGTCGCGTAGTGCGAAGGGCGACGCCGACCGCGTGCGGTTCGCACTCACCGACGTGGCTGTCGAGAACGATGTTGCCGCATTGGTCGGCCTCGCCGTCGAGACCTTCGGCCGACTCGACGTGATGTTCAACAACGCGGGGGTCGGTGGCGCGTTCGGGCCGATCACTGAGCTCGATGCGGACAACTGGGACGAGACGTTCGCGATCGATGTGCGATCGGTGTTCCTCGGCATCAAGCACTCGGCACGCGTGATGATCGCCGCCGGGAGGGGCGGTTCGATCATCAACACCGCGTCGATTGCCGGACTGAACTCGGGCGGAGGACCGCTCACATACTCGTCAGCCAAAGCTGCAGTTGCCAGCCTCTCCCAATCGGCTGCGCTCGAGCTGGCCGGGCACCGCATCCGTGTCAATGCCATCTGTCCCGGATTGATCTACACGCCGCTGATGCATGCCGGCGATGAGGACTCGGCCGACAAGCTCGTGCGGCGGCTGCAGCCGTGGCCTGACCGAGGTGAGCCACACCACATCGCCGGAGCGGCACTATGGCTCGCTTCCGACGACAGTGCCTTCGTTACGGGCCAGAACATCGTCGTTGACGGTGGGCTCCTCGCGGCCGGTCCGCGGATCACCGCGAACGCGCACACGATGAAGAACAACGACAAGGTGGTCGGGATCGCCTACGGAACTACCGGCCGTAAGCCGAACTACCGACGCCTGGGCGAGCAGCCCGCGACCTGAAGCGCAGCG
>JAYTFI010000372.1:0-7109 GCA_043734485.1 Acidimicrobiales bacterium
GCCGTGCAGTCATAGACCGCCTTCGCCCAACTCGCGTTCGTGCCGTTGGACTTCTCCAGCGCCGCGTCGGTCGTGAAGGAACAGGCTGCGGACTTGACCGCGGTCGTCGCCGTCGTCGCCTTTGTGGTCTTTGTGATCTTCTTCTTCGTCGTCTTGGTTGCGGCGAGTGACGAGGTGGCCGGCAGCAATGCGGTTGCAGCCAACGCAACTGCGAGCAGCGTAGCGGCGGTGGATCGTTTGGTCATTCTTACCCCTGAGGTTGATGTTGGTGTCGGATGTACAGGCCGGACGCCCACTCGGACGTTTTGCTGAGGCCGGTGGGTGGGCGGGCACTTCGAGCCGGTGTGACCGGAGGCACAACAGTTAAGCAGCACCGAATTGATCGGTCAATTACTAAATGCGGGAAACGAGCTTCGGCAGAGGCCCAATCACCTGCCGGCGACGTCCAGGTACTCATCCAGGATGCGGTGGAAGGCCTGCCCGCCACCTTCGTTGCGGCCGAACAGCACGTCCTTCTTGGCCCCTGTGGCCAATGCCCGTTGGAGGCGCAGACCGGTGAAGTAGTCCTCGTCGCGCACTACTGCTTCGAGGAAGTCGGCCTTTCCCATGGCGCTGGTGCGCTCCTCGCCCGATGGCTCGGTGGAGGTGAAGTAGTGCTGGAGCGTCACTGAGCTGCCGGGCTCCTTGCCGGGGAACAGTTGGCTGATGAGCCCACCGCCGTTGCCGCCCGCAAACGAGATGTGCGGGAAGATCGTCCAGACGCCGCCGCACATGGCGTCCATCGGCCACTCGTCCTCGGGGACACCGCGCAGCCGCAGAAGCCCAGGGTCGGGCGACATCATGCGCTGATGGGGGCCCCATGCGTCATAGATCGGCTTGTTGCTGATCTCGGTGCCGAACGTCTTCCGGTGGAGGAACGGCAGGTGGTAGAAGTCGAGGTAGCCGTCGTAGGCGATCTTCCAGTTCGGGCCTTGCACCGGGCGGCTCGAGATGAGATGCCAGTCGCCGAAGCCGAAGAAGTCGAGGACCTTGTCGTAGCCGTGAAGATGTTCATCGATGTCCATGGCGGCACCGGGAGTGAGCGTCACGAAGATGAGCCCGGCGCGCTCGGCCACGGGCAGCGGCGTGAGCCCGAGGGTGTCGAGGTCGACCGTGCCGAAGAACTCGCGATCAGTGACCCCGACAAGGTCGCCCAGGCCGTCGTAGGTCCAGTTGTGGTACGGGCAGGAGAAGCGTCGTGCGGTTCCGATGCCGTCCTCCACGATCACTGCGCCGCGATGGCTGCAGGAGTTGACGAAGGCCCGTGCCTCGCCGTCGGCGCCGCGTGTGAGCAGGACCGGCACATCCATGACCGTCATCGCCTTGTACGAGTGCGGCCCGCGCAGTTCGCCGCCGAGCGCAAGCATGAGCGGCAGCGTGCGGAACAGCGCAACTTCTCGCTCCCAGCGCTGCGGGTCGAGGTAGTTCTCCACGGGTATCCGCACGACGCCCTTGGCCTGACCTGGCGTGTTGCCGGCCTCGACGTGCGCGATGTTGACCTTGGCCATCGCAATGAACTGACGTCGGTTCTCGGCCGTCTCCAGGCTCGCGAGAGAGCGCCTGACCGCACCGAGCGGTGCAACGGGCGACTTCTTGTTTTCCTTGAGCATCGGACCCCCCGGGGTACTGAGGTACCCAAAAGTAATCGCGCGATCAGATTTGGGCAAGGCCCGCCGTTCCCTTGGCTTGTTAGCCGTGCGGCTAACCTGCCAACGTCGTCGATCAGCTCACGACACGAGGGGGAGCCGACATGGGCAAGTCGAAGGAATTCACCGGGAGGATCGGCCGCACGTTCGCCGATTCGCAGGCCGCATGGCCACCGCTCGACCGTGCGGCCGAGGGCGCCCCCAACATCGTGATGGTGCTGCTCGACGACGTCGGCTACGCCCAGTTCGGCTGTTACGGCTCGGACCTGGCCACGCCAACCTTCGACCGCCTCGCCGCGAGCGGCCTGCGCTACAACAGCTTCCACACCACTGCGCTCTGCTCGCCGACCCGTGCCTGCCTCATGACCGGTCGCAACCATCACGCAAACGGCATGGCCCGCATCGTCGAGTTCTCCTCCGGCTTCCCCGGCTACGACGCCACGATCCAGCCGGAGAACGGCTTCCTGCCCGAGATCCTGGTCCGCAACGGCTATGCCACCTTCGCCCTGGGCAAGTGGCACCTGGCGCCTGGCAACGAGATGGTGCTGGGCGGTCCCCGCAACCACTGGCCACTGAGCAAGGGCTTCGAGCGCTACTACGGCTTCCTGGCGGGCGAGACGGATCAGTACCACCCCGATCTGATCCACGACAACCATCAGGTCGACCCACCCTGCAGCCCGGAGGAGGGGTACCACCTCACCGAGGACCTGGCCGACCGCGCCATCGGATTCGTGAAGGACCTGCGCGCTTACTCGACGGACAAGCCCTTCCTCCTGTACTTCGCACCGGGTGCCTGCCATGCGCCACACCAGGCGCCGGCGTCGTACATCGAGCCCTACCGAGGCCAGTTCGATCTCGGCTGGGACGCCTGGCGTGAGCAGGTCTTCGCACGGCAGATGGCGAGCGGGCTGCTGCCGGCCGGAACGGACCTGTCGCCTCGCCCGTCGTGGGTTCCGGAATGGTCGACGCTCAGTGACGACGAGCGCCGTTTGTATGCGCGCATGATGGAGGTCTACGCCGGCTTCATGACCCACACCGACGCGCAGGTGGGGCGCGTCATCGACTTCATCGAGCAGCTGGGCGAGCTCGACAACACGATCGTGCTGATCATGAGCGACAACGGCGCATCGGCAGAGGGCGGGCCGCAGGGCTCCTTCAACGAGCAGTACTTCTTCAACTTCGTGCCGGAGAGCCTCGAGGAGAACCTCCAGCGCATCGACGACCTTGGCACGCCCCGCGCCAACAACCACTACCCCTGGGGCTGGGCCTGGGCCGGCAACACCCCGCTGAAGCGGTTCAAGCGCGACACGCACGAGGGCGGTGTGTGCGACCCGCTGATCGTCCACTGGCCTGCCCGCATCGGGAAGCCGGGCGAGACCCGCACGCAGTACGTCCACGCCATCGACATCACGCCCACGCTGCTCGCTGCCATCGGGATCACCGCGCCGGCCTCGATCAACGGCGTACCGCAGACGCCGTTCGACGGTGTCAGCTTCGCACCGTCGCTGACCGACGGATCGGTGGCCGGCGACCATCACACCCAGTACTTCGAGATGCTCGGCTCGCGGGCGCTCTACCACGACGGTTGGAAGGCGGTCGTGTTCCATCCGCCGTCGCGCATGCGCTACGACGGCACGCCCGAGCCGGCCAGCTTCGATGAGGACATCTGGGAGCTGTACAACGTGGCCGAGGACTTCTCCGAGTGCCACGACGTCGCCGCTTCGCATCCGGACAAGCTGAAGGAGCTGCAGGCGCTGTGGTGGGAGGAGGCCGAGCGCAACCAGGTGCTGCCGCTCAACAACCAGCCCGGCCGCTACGGCGACACCCGCTTCCGCCGCGACCGCTACGTGTACCAGGACGGCATCTCGTCGATACCGGAGAGCATGGCGCCGAACTTGCGCAACCGGTCGTTCCAGATCTCGGCCGCTCTGTGCATCCCCACCGAGGGTCCGTGCGATGGCGTGCTCGTGGCCCATGGCGGGCACTCCGGCGGGTACGCGCTGTACATCGAAGGGCGGCGATTGCACTACGTCAACAACCTGCTGGGCGCGCAGCTCACGACGGTGTCGGCGAGTGTGTCGCTGCCCGCCGGTGAGGTGACGGCTCGGGTCACGTTCACGCCCTCCGGTCGCTTCCAGGGCGACATCGCGCTCTGGTACGGCGACGTGCCGGTCGGGGAGGGGCACATCCCGTTCACGACGCCGCTGACGTATGGCGTCGATCCGTTCTGTATCGGCTTTCAGCGCATGACGCCGATCGCGCCAGCGCTGGTCGGGCGGGCCGAGATTCCCGACGGTGTGCTCGACCACGTGGTCATCGACGCGTCCGGCCGCGCCTACCGTGACCCGGCCGGGGAGGCTGCGGCGGCGATGGCGATGCAATAGCGGGCGGTGCCCTGCCGCGCTGGCTGCGTGCCTCGCTGGCGGCCGGGCGGATCGAAGATGGGCGGTTTCGGCACAGCGGTCGCGCGGGCCTCCGTGCGTGACCTGGGCTTTTTCGGTGGATACTCGCAGTCGGTCCAGCAGGATGTGCCAAAACCGCCAATCTTCGCCAAGAGCTCAGTCTTCGAGGATCTCGATCGCGTACTCCGGGCAGTTGGCCACGACGAGCCGGGCGTCCGCCTCCCGGCCTGCGGGGATCACACCGTCGTTGGTCGGGGTGGACATGCCGTAGTCGTCGATCTCGAACAGATCAGGGGCGAGCGCGTAGCAGCGGGCATGGCCCTGGCACTTCTCCTGGTCGACACGGATCTTCACGGAAATACCACCGGGAGCTGTCGCGGGCCGCGGACCTGTCCACCGGCCCAGGTGACCTCGGCGTCGTCCGCGATCCGGAACTCGGGAATCTGGGCCATCCACTCCTCGACCGCGACGCGCATCTCCATGCGGGCGAGGTTCGACCCGGCACAGCGATGGATGCCGGCACCAAAGGCCACGTGGCGGTTGACCTCTCGGTCGATGATGAAGCGATCGGCATCGGGGAACGCTTCGGGATCGCGGTTGGCGGCCGGGAAGCTGAGCAACACGCGCTCGCCCTCCTTCATCGGGCATCCGGCCACTTCGACATCCGACGACACGACCCGGGCCATCGTCACCGGCGAGTAGGCCCGCAGGATCTCTTCGATCGCGGTCGGCAACAAGCCCGGTTCGGCTGCGAGACGGCGGCGGTCGTCGTCGTGTGCGGCAAGGTGCCAAAGGGCTGAACCGATGCCGGACCATGTGGTGTCGACACCGGCGATCAGTGTGAGCGCGACCGTGCCGAGTACGTGACCGTCGGAGACCTGCTGCCCGTCGACTTCGGTATGCAGCAGCACGCTGATGAGGTCCTCGCCGGGGTTGTCGCGGCGGATGGCCATCTCACCCATGAAGTAGGCAATCAGTTCGTTGCGTGCCTTCAAGCGGCGCGGTCTGTCGCTGGCGAACTCGAGCAGGTCGCGAACCCAATCCGTGAAGGTGTCGGACATCGATTCAGGGACGCCGAGTACAAGGCCGATGACCCGGACCGGGATCTGCTGCGCGTACTCGGCGGCGGCGTCGGCGCTGCCGCGCCCGGCGAGGTCGGTGACAAGCCGGCGGCACAGCTCTCGGGTGAACACCTCGTACTCGTCGACCCTGCGGTTGGAGAACCAGGGCAGCAGCAGGCGGCGGGTCCAGGTGTGCTCGGGCGGGTCGGCCGAGATCGGCGGTATCCCGGCGGGGAGTGCGACGTCGTCATCGGCGTCCGGTGCGACCACGCCGACGTGGCTGGAGCTGAAATGCTCGACGTCGCGGGCGATTGCGGTGACGTCCTCGTAACGCGTAGGCAGAAACGTGCCGCCGTCGCGTTCGGTGTGGGCGACCGGGCAGGTGTCGCGCAACGAGTCCCAGATCGCAAACGGATCGGCGATGTAGGCCGGATCGAAGATGTCGTAGTCGGTTGCCCAGTCAGTCACCCCCGTTTCGGCGACGCCCGGTTCTGTGACGCTCGTGCTCATGTTTCCCCCAGTTGATTGCCTGCGCGAAAGTTAGCCGCTTGGATAACTCCGGGCAAGCGGCTCGTTTCGGACGCCTACGAATCCTTCTTCATGTCCGCAACCCGGCGGAAGACGCCGGTGTATCCGAACAGCTTCATGAGCGACGGTGTGATCCCTGGCGCGATGTTCGACAGCACGATCAAGGGGCGAACGGGCGGCGTATTGACCACCACTTCGGCGCGGTTCTTTCGGATGCAGCTGACGACGACGTCGGCGACCTTCTCGGGAGAGGATCGACCGGCGATCTTCGGTGCCGTGACACCGTTGTCTTCCCAGCGGGCGTACATGCCGGTGTCGGAGACGAAACCTGGGCAGACGACCGAGAATCCGACCGGTGAGCCGTGATATTCGCAACGCAGTGAGTGCGTCATGCCGACCATGCCGTGCTTGCTGGTTGCGTACGCAACGCCGTAGGGCACTCCGACCTTGCCCGCGCCGGAGGCGATGTTGACGACATGGCCCCGTCTGCGCTCGAGCATGCCCGGCACCACGGCGCGGGTGAGCATCAAGGATGCGAGCAGATTGACATCGAGCGTGCGCAAGAGGTCGTCCTCGGATGCGCTTTCGAAACGGGCGACTACTTCGATCCCCGCGTTGTTGATCAAGATGTCGGGCACACCGAGGTCCTTTTGCGTGCGGTCCAGTAGCGCCGCCCGATCATCGGCATTCGTGACATCGCATCGGGTGGCGATCGCCCTCACGCCTAGGGCGCTCATCTCTTTGCGAACGTCGTCGAGCTCGGCCTCGGAGCGTGCCGCAAGCGACAGGTTCACGCCCTGTTTGGCAAGGGCCCGGGCGATGTGGACGCCGATGCCACGTGAAGCGCCGGTCAACACGGCGGTGGTTCCCCGCAGTTCCTTCATTGCTGCCCCTTGCTCTCGGTGCCCAGCCGGAGGGATGTCCGTTGCCGGTGACCTCCCTTGTCTAGTTCATGGGCCGTCTTCGCTGCCGTGACGACCAGCGTATCGCAGTGGGCGACTCTGCTGACGAATCTCGATGCGCGCGAGTTGCAACGTGCACTTATCAGTTCGGCGCGGGAAGCGAGGGCACGTTTTGGGCTTCCGGCAGTTGATGTCCCGTTCGTACCGTTCACGCGATGTGCGCTGGTGTGTTCCGTCGGCGCAATTGCCCCCTCCGTGGTTGCTCGTGAGGGTGAAGTCGTCGTCGTCGATACCGTCGAGGTGCGCGTGAGCTACGACCATCGGGTCTGTGATGGTGCCCAATTGGCGGGTCTCCTCGAAGACTTCCTCCAGGCCTGCGACGGCTCGGCCGCTTCCGGCGCGCGACCGTCGCATGATCGGCCCGTGACCGGAGACAGGCCAACTGGCTAACCTCACCCGGGTGGCCACCCAACCTGCGCCGAAGCGGCCTCGCAAGCCGACGCCTCCCAAGGGTGCCGACGAGGTCCGTGA
>JAYTFI010000373.1:0-13151 GCA_043734485.1 Acidimicrobiales bacterium
CGGGGTTTCGATCGATCGGAGCAGGAACCACATGTTGGACAGACGGGCAAAGGGCGCGAGCTCCTGGCGGCCGGTCGTGAGGAACACGCGCCGGGCGTCGAGCTCGGTCAGCCGTTCGGGCGCAGACGGCAGATCGGGGACACGGTGCCATCGGTCCCCCGCCTGCGCGGTCCAACCTGGCCGGTAGAGGCGCAGGCGCGGCACCGCGGCTGCGGCCCCTGCATCATGTGCGTGCCAGGGCATGACCGCGGCGAACGGGTGCGTGGCGTCGATGAGCGCGTCGATGTGCTCGTCGCCGAGGTACCGGACCAGGCCGTCGGACCCGCCGAAGCCGCCGATCCTGATTCGACCGGGCGGAAGCACGGGCGACGCGGTTCGGCCGGCGAAGGACGTCACGACGTCGTAGCGGTCGTCGGCGGACAACGCGCCTGCAAGCGCGGAGGCCTCGGAGGTCCCGCCCAGGATCAGCACGCGCACGGTCAGCATCGTAATTTCGGGTCAGATTCTGGCGTGGGATGTCACCGTTTCACAGGGCCGGCCACGCCAGACCGGAACCGGATCGTGCAGTAGCTTCGCCGCCAAGCGACGGAGGGAACACCGGTGGAAATCCGGGGCTGTCCCGCAACTGTCACCGGGGAGCAACCTCTCATGCATGGCCACGGCCCCTCGGGGTTGGAAGGCCGGGAGCGCGCACCGATCCGGGAGCCAGGATACCTGCGTCGCGGCAGGCCAGACCGGCCGTGGCCCATCCGGGGCCGGGGCCTCCGACGCGGGAGACGTCAGCACCCATGAGCAGCGAAACGACCACCGGCCCGATCAGCAGCGAAGCGACCGCGCCGACAAGCACCACGCCGACAAGCAAGGGCCCAACCCACCGCCCGGCCATCTGGTTCATCACCAACGTCGACACCGAGATCCTCGCCCTGCGCACGGCCATCGAGGCCCTCCCCGAGGGCTTCGACCGCGTCCGCGCAGCACAGCCGTGGACACTCGATCCGCTCCCCTCCCTCGACGGCACCCGCTGCGTCATCGTCCGCCTCCTGCGCGGTAGGCGGGCCTGGGAGGACGGGTTCGACGCGCTCCGGTCGGAGTGCCTGCGCCGGGGCATCCCGTTCCTCGCCTTCGCCGGCGAGGCCGTGCCCGACGCCGAGCTGACCACCCTGTCGACGGTGCCGAGCGCGATCCTGACCGAGGCCTTCGGCTACCTCGTGAACGGCGGCCCGGAGAACTTCGAGCACCTGCTGCGCTTCGTGGCCGATACCGTGCTGCTCGAGGGCTTCGGTTTTGAGCCGCCGAGGGCCGTCGCCCCATTCGGTGTGTGGCGGGCCCCGGCGAAACGCCGCGCGGCCAGCACGAGCGCCCGCCCGGTCGTCGCCGTCGTCTTCTACCGCGCCCACCTCGTGGCCGGCAACACGCAGTTCGTCACCGACCTGTGCGACGGCATCGAGCGGGCCGGCGCGGACGCGGTCGCCCTCTGGTGCTACTCACTCCGCGATCGCGAAGCGCAGGGAGTTCTCGACCTCGTACGCGCGCATAGGTCCGACGTGCTGATCACCACCGTGCTCGCGGCCGGTGGGATCGCCGCAGGAGCGGGGACGACAGGCGCGGCCGGTGGCCTCGACGGCGAATCGTGGGACGCCACTGCCCTCAGCGCGCTCGACATCCCCATCATCCAGGCCCCGTCGGCAGGCACCTCGAGGGACCAGTGGGAGGCATCCAATGCCGGCCTCGGGCCCTACGACGCCACCGCCGGCATCGCCATCCCCGAGTTCGACGGGCGCATCATCGGGCCGGTGTTCGCCTTCAACGAGGTAGTCGACGACGGCGACGAGCTCGGCACGCAGGTGCGGGCATATCGGACCGTCGAGGACCGCGTCGACCGCCTCGCCGGGCTCGCCATGCGCTATGCGCGCTTACGGCATCGCACCGCTGCAGAGCGACGGATCGTCATCGTCCTCAGCGCCTACCCCACCAAACGGAGCCGCCTGGGCAATGCCGTCGGCCTTGACACTCCGGCCAGCGCAATCCGCCTTCTCGAAGCGCTGTCGGCCGCGGGGTACGCAGTCGGTGCGCATCCCACCGATGGCGATGCGCTCATGGCCCACCTCGCCGACGGCCTCACCTACGACGCCGAGATGCTCACCCCGACACAACTCGACGCGGCCGTAGGCCGTCTCGACGGTCGTATGTACACAGAGTGGTTCACCACCCTGCCGGCCGACGCGCAGGAAGAGGTCGTCGGTGCGTGGGGGGAAGCGCCGGGCCGTCATCGTGTGCACGACGGCGCGCTCGTGTTCAGCGGCCTTGAGCTCGGCAACGTGCTGATCGCCATCCAGCCGCCCCGCGGCTACGGCGACGACCCCGTTGCGGTGTACCACTCACCCAACCTGCCGCCAGCCCACCACTACGTCGCCTTCTACCGCTGGCTCGACACCGTCTGGGGTGCCGACGCCATCATCCACCTCGGCAAGCACGGCACGCTCGAATGGCTGCCCGGCAAGGCGCTGGCGCTGAGCGCCGGCTGCTGGCCCGATGCCGCGCTGGGCGACGTGCCGCTGTTCTATCCGTTCGTGGTGAACGATCCGGGTGAGGGCACCCAGGCCAAGCGCCGCGCCCATGCCGTCGTCATCGACCATCTGCTGCCGCCCATGACGCGGGCCGACACCTACGACGAGATGGCCAAGCTCGAGCAGATGTTCGACGAGTACGCGCAGCTCCAGTCGCTGGACCCGTCGAAGCTGCCACCGTTGCGTGAGCGCATCTGGAAGCTGCTCACCGAGGCGTCGATCGACCGCGACCTCGGGCTCGACGCAGCGCCCGACGAGGACGACTTCGACGGCGTGCTGCTCCACGTCGACGGGTACCTCTGCAGCCTCAAGGACGCCCAGATCCGCGGTGGCCTGCACACGCTCGGCCAAATACCCGAGGGCGACACACTGATCGACCTCGTGCTCGCCATCACCCGGCTGCCACACGGAAAGGTGCCGTCACTTCGGGTCAGCGTCGCGCAGACGTGCGGTCTCGACCCCGACGATGCCCTCGCGCTCGACGCCATCGAAGCCGCGTGCAGATCGCTGCTCACCGCGGCTGCTGCTGCGAACTGGACCGCGCCCCCGGACTCGCTGCCCACTATCCGGTGGGTGTGCGAGTGGCTCGTGCCACGGCTGCGCGAGACCGATGATGAGATCACCAACCTGCTCCATGGCCTCGCCGGCGGCCACGTGCCGGCCGGCCCCAGCGGTGCCCTCACCCGCGGCGGTGCCCACGTGCTGCCGACGGGCCGGAACTTCTACTCGCTCGACCCCAAGTCGCTCCCCACACAGCTGAGCTGGGAGGTCGGCACCAAACTGGCGGACGCGCTCCTGCAGCGCCATCTCGACGAGGAGGGGACGTATCCGGAGACGGTCGGCCTGGTGCTGTGGGGCACAGCGATCATGCGGACGCAAGGGGACGACGTTGCCGAGGCATTGGCACTGCTGGGCGTGCGTCCGGTGTGGGAGCTGGAATCGCGCCGCGTCGTCGGCATCGAGCCCATCCCTCTGGCCGAGCTGGGACGGCCCCGCATCGACGTGACACTGCGCATCTCCGGGTTCTTCCGAGACGCGTTCCCTAACCTCGTCACGCTGGTCGACGACGCGGTGGCAATGGTCGCCGCGCTCGCGGACGAACCGGCCTCAGAGAATTTCATACGTGCACACAACAGTGAAGATCCGCGCATCTTCGGCCCCTCGCCGGGTGGCTACGGAGCCGGTGTGCTGCAGCTGATCGAGCAGCGCAACTGGCGTTCCGACGACGATCTCGCCGCGGTGTACATAGCCTGGTCGGGCTTCTCCTACAGCCGCCTTGGGTACGGCGTCGCCGACGAGGACGCGATGCGCCGCCGCTTCGCCGCCATCGACGTCGCGGTGAAGAACCAGGACAACCGCGAGCACGACATCTTCGACTCCGACGACTACCTGCAGGAGCACGGCGGGATGATCGCGACCATACGTTCGCTTACGGGTCGCGATCCGAAGGCGTGGTTCGGTGACACCGCGAACCCGGCCCGCCCGGTGGTTCGCTCGTTGGCCGAGGAGGCCGCCCGTGTCGTGCGGACCCGCGTCGTCAATCCGAAGTGGATCGAGGCCATGCAGCGCCACGGCTACAAGGGCGCGTTCGAGATGGCGGCGACGGTCGACTACCTGTTCGGCTACGACGCGACCGCCCACGTGGTCGACGACTGGATGTACGAGCGGGTCACGTCGGCGTACGTGGCCGACCCGGACGTGCGCAAGTTCTTCGAGCAGTCGAATCCGTGGGCAATGCGCTCCATCGCCGAACGGCTCCTCGAAGCCGACGAGCGGGGCATGTGGAACGCAACACCCGAGTCGCGCTCCACGCTGCGGGCCGCACTCTTGGAGGCCGAAGGGTGGGAGGAGTCGCGGTGAGCGGGGCGCTCCCGTTCTCGGCCGTCGTCGGCCAGGACGACGCGAAGCTCGCGCTGGTCCTCGCCGCCGCGCAGCCGCGTCTCGGCGGTGTCCTGCTGCGGGGCCAGAAGGGATCGGCCAAGACCACCCTGGCCCGCGGCCTTGCGGCACTGCTGGCCGAAGGTGCGCCGTTCGTCGAGCTGCCGCTGGGCGCGACCGAGGACCGGGTGCTGGGCTCCATCGACCTCGCCGCGCTGCTGAACGACGGCACGCCGCGCTTCCGGCCAGGTCTCCTCGCCGCCGCGGATGGCGGCGTGCTCTACGTCGATGAGATCAACCTGCTGGCCGACCACCTCATCGACTCGCTGCTCGACGTGGCGGTATCCGGAGTCAACCGGGTCGAACGCGACGGGGTATCGCATACGCATCCCGCCCGCTTCGTGCTCGTCGGCTCGATGAATCCCGAGGAGGGCGAGCTCCGACCGCAGCTCCTCGACCGCTTCGGACTCGCTGTCGATGTGCGCGCCTCCGACGATCCGGCCGAGCGGGCCGAGGTGGTCCGCCGGCAGCTGGCGAACGAAGGGTCCTTCGTGGACCCGGCACACTCGGCCGCCGATCAGGAATTGCAGGCCCGCATCGCCGGCCTCCGGATCGCAGTCGTTCCCGACGATGTGATCGTGCTCGCCGCGGGCGTCGCGCTGTCGGTCGGGGCCGAAGGTATGCGCGCAGACCTCATGCTCTGTCGTGCCGCGGCCGTTCTCGCCGGATGGGAGGGCCGGATGACGGCCACTGACGACGACCTACGCCGCGTCGCACCGTTCGTTCTCGGCCATCGTCGCCGGCGGCTGCCATTCGACAAGCCGGGGATCTCCGAGCCTGAGCTGGACGACGCCTTCGACGAGGCGCACGAACACCGCAGCGCTCCCGATGATCCGCGTACAGATGATCCAGGCGCGGACGATCAGCGCGCGGACGATCACCACAGGACGCGCGAAGAAGTGATCGCGCCCGATGCCTCCGGTTCGGCGCCGCTTCGGCTCAGTGCGCCCCGCTCGACGGCCAGCTCCGCTGGCAACCGGTCGCTCGCGACTGCGCCCCGCGGCCGCTTCGTCCGCGACCGTCCGTTCGAGGACGGTGCTCCGGTGGCGCCGATCCCGACGGCCGTAGCCGCGGCGACGCGGCGGGCCACGGAAGGCGTCGCCAGCGGCTCGGTGCGGCGCTCCGACCTGCGAAGTGCCGTCGCGGAGCGCAAGACCGGCAACCTCATCGTGTTCGTCGTCGACACGTCGGGCTCGATGGGCGCCGACCGCCGCATCGGTGCAGCCAAGGCCGCAGTGCTCGGACTACTGGCCGACGCCTACCAGCGGCGCGACCGCGTTGCCCTCGTCGCCTTCCGCGGGGAGGACGCTGAGGTGGTGCTGCGCCCAACCGGCTCAGTCGAGATCGCCCGGGCTCGCCTCACCGACCTGCCCACCGGCGGCACGACGCCGCTTGCCGCGGCCCTGCGGACTGCGCTCAGTGTCGCCAGCGGCAGCACTGGCGATCAGCAGCTCGTGCCGCTGCTCGTCGTCATCACCGACGGGCGCGCCACCCATGGCGGGGCCGACCCGCTGGCCGAGTCGCAGGCGGCGGCCGAAGCGATCCGGCAGGCCGCGATCCCGTGCGTCGTGGTCGACGCCGAGCAGGGAACGCCTCGGCTCGGGCTGGCGGCCGAGCTCGCCGGCCATCTCGGCGGCGAGTGCATCGCACTCGACTCGTTGCGGGCCGGTCCGTCCGATGGTCGTCTCGAGCAGACTGTGCGGGCCCGGCTTTCCCGCTCCAACGTCCGGTGACCGCCCATGGCCCTCAGCGGTTTCGCAAACACGCCGCCGGCGCGAAACCGAAACCGCCTGGACCGTGTCGGACCCCGCCCCGCACGCGTCCTGCCATGCCGTCAGCGGGGCGTCAGCTGCCCGAGCGCGCGCTGGAGACGGACCATGTCGTCCGCGTCCGGCACCGCGATCCGCGCCACCCCCGGAAGGCCGAACGATCCGCAGTCGCGGACCACGATTCGGTGCGCGATCAGCCGCTCCCGCAAACCGGGTGCCTCCACCAGCACCCAGTTCGCCACGCCCGGCCAGCAGGTGTACCCGTGGGCCGTGAGCAAGAGCACCAGGTCGGCCCGCAACGTCGCCGTGGCCCTAGCCCATTCGACGATCGACGCCCGCTCGAGCATCGCCGGCAACGCATCGCACGCGAGGCCGTTGACCGCCCAACCGGGCTGGCGACGGGCGAGGCGACCGATGAGATCCGTGTCCTCGGAGAGCACGTAGCCGATTCGCAGACCCGGGCAACTGAACAACTTCGTAAGCGAACCTACGATCGTTGACCCGGATGCCGTATCGCCCCGGGTCCACCGGCCGGTCGCAAGCGGGAAGAACGCCTCATCCCAGACCGACGCCGTTGCCGTCTCGTCGGCGAGCGCGCCCAGCGGGCTCGACGGGTTCGACTGCCATCGGGGGGCGTCAGGCCGGACGTCGCTCAGGTGGCGGCCATAGAGGGAGAACTCGGGCGGCTCGAACCAGCCCTCCGGCCGCTCGGCGGCGACGAGCGCGATGGCCTCAGCCCCGCCGTTGGTGAGCAGCACCTGGTCCGGGTCGGCGCCGAGCACCGCCGCCATCGCTTCGGTCGCGAGGGTGACGTCGGGGTAACGGCCGATCGCGTCGAGCCGGCCGGCCAGGAGCGACCGGAGGTCGGGCGCGACCGGGTTGAGGCTCGCGGAAAGGTCGAGCAGGTCACCGACGTCGACACCGAGCGCCCGGGCAATTCGGGCCGCATCGCCTCCGTGCGCGCCCGCCGCCGGCGTCTCGTTCCCCGCCGCAACGTGACGTCCGCCGAGTCCGGTCATCACGAACTCCGGGGAGGGCCGGAATGACCGCACTCGTGAACGACAGCACCCATCAGTCCCTCCCACGCGATCGCGCCGAGCGGGCCAGGCGCGCAACGGTCGGCGCAGCCAGCAGCGCAGCCGTCGCGATCCGCACGTCACGGAGCAACCGCACTGAGGCCGCGATGTCCGCTGCCTCGGCGGGACGGCCGTCGCCGAGCGTGCCGCGGTCCTCGATGCGGTCGCCATAGCGGTTGACACCACCGAGCCGGATGCCGAGCGCGGCGGCGAACGCGGCCTCGGCTACACCGCTGTTCGGTGAAGGGTGCGGCGGCGAGTCGCGCCGCACGATGCGCAACACCTCACGCGCCGAGCGCGGCCTGACCACTGCAACGAGCACTGCAGTGGCGCGGGCCGGCACCCAGTTCATGACATCGTCCAGACGCGCACTGGCCCATCCGAAGCGCTCGTAGCGCTTGCTGTGGTGCCCGACCATCGCATCGAGTGTGTTGACTGCGCGATAGGCCAACGCGCCCGGCGCGCCGCCCACCACGGCCCACAGGACCGGTGCGACGACGGCATCGACGGTGTTCTCCGCGACGGACTCGATGGTGGCCCGGGCGATCTCCGTGGCGTCGAGCTCGGCCGCGCGTCGTCCGACGAGCGCGGGCAACTGCGCCCGGGCCGCTGCGAGGTCGCCCGCGACCAACGGCGCAGCCACCTTGGTGGCCTGGTCGCCCAGCATTCGGCCGGCGACGGCGACACCCGCGGCGACGCCGGTCGAGCGCACCAGCAGGCCGGCCAGCCCGCCCGCCAGCACGCCGGTGGTCGCGTAGGCCGCGCCCCGGGCCCGCCCGTCGAACCACACCCGCCGCTCCAGTCCGACCATCGCCGAGCCGAACAGCCCGACCGGATGAAGCCGATCCGGAGGCTCGCCCAGCACGGCGTCAGCCAGGATGCCGAATGCTGCTCCAGCGGCACGGTTGCGGACGCTCATGCGTGGTCCGATGATCGACCGGGGCGGTCTTCGAGCCGCTCGAGCGCCAGCACGCGCCCCATCACGGCCAGGAACGCGTGATCCGCCCTCGACGCGAACACCGCGTTGACCCGCCCCAGCACATCGCGATAGGTGCGGGCGAGCGCGTTGTCAGGAACGATTCCCGAACCGACCTCGTTGGTGACGACGACGCCCGCCCCGACGCGCGACGCCATTCGATCCGCCACCACAGCCGCCCGTTCTTCGACATCGCCTTCGGACACACCGGCGAAGAGCAGGTTCGAAACCCACAGCGAGAGGCAGTCGACCACAACGCAGGCGTCATCGCCCGCATCGGCGAGCGCGCGCAGGAGGTCGACCGGCTCCTCGATGGTCGACCACGATGCCGGACGCTCTGCCTTGTGGAGTCCGATCCGCCGGACCATCTCGTCGTCGAGCGCCTCCGCTGTCGCAATGAACACGACCGGCAGCCCGGACGCAGCCGCGGCCTGCAGACCGAGCGCGGACTTCCCGGAGCGGGCGCCGCCCGTGAAGATGGTGAAGCTCATCGCGCCTGTGCCAGTGCTCTCAGTACTCGATGCCCTTGCGGGCGCCGATCCCCACGTCGTACGCGTGCTTGATCTTGACCATCTCCGTGACGGTGTCGGCCACCGCGATCAGCTCCGGCGGTGCGTTGCGCCCGGTGATGACGACGTTGGTGCGGGGCGAGCGGTTGACGACGGCCTCGACCATCTCCTCGACCGGCACCCAGCCGTACTTCACGAGGTAGGTGGCCTCGTCGAGGATGCACATGTCGTAGTTCCCCGATGCGAGCATCTGCTTGGCCACGTCCCAGGCATGGCGGGCCTTGGCCACCGTCTCATCCATGTCGGTCGACTCCCAGGTGAAGCCGTCGCCGAGCGTGAACCACTCGATGCCGAGGTGCTCGGCCAGCTTGCGCTCGCCCACCTTCCACTTCTCGCTCTTGATGAACTGCACCACGCCGACCGTCCAGCCTCGTGCCCATGAACGGCTCATCACGCCGAACGCAGCACTCGACTTGCCCTTGCCGGCGCCGGTGTTGACGAGGACGATCGAGTCGCGGGGCATGGCCCGGCAACCTACCCCCGTGCTGGCTCGGCCAATGTCCGGCTCAGGTTTCGGGGCCGAAGCGAAGCCGCCAGCGGACGCCCGTGCAGTGCATCCGTATTACGGCCAGCGGTGCGACATCGACGGCCCAGAACGAACCGGAAGGCGCCCCCACCACGAGGAGCACCGCCGCCCGCATCACTGCCGGGTGGGTCACCGCGACGACCCGGCCGGGCCCCGCCGAACGCCGGGCATCGAGCCATGCGGACACCCGGCACATCAGCGACGCGATCGATTCGCCACCGTGGGGCGCGGCATCGGCATCGGTCATCCATGCACCGACGGCTTCGGGCTCGACGTCGAGCAGTTCCTCGATCGATCGGCCCGCCCACCGGCCAGCGTCCAGGTCTCGAAGGGCCGGCTCGGGGAGCGCGTCGAGGCCCAGGCCGCGCGCCGTCTCCGTCGTCCGCCGACAGGGTCCGCAGAACGCCTCATCGACCGCCGACCCAAGACTCGACGCCAAGGTCAATCGCAATGCTGCGGTCTTCGACGTGCCCTGCTCGTCAAGCCCTTCGTCCAGCGGGAAGCGGGCCGCACGAAGCGCCGACGTCGAGCCGTGGCTGATGAGCAGGAGGCGGGTCGTCAACGCAGGCATCGTGTCGGGCTCCTGACCGGGGACGGGCCGGTGGACCGTAGCGTGCTCGACCTCGGCGCGGCCGATGCAGTAGGTTGGCCCGCCTTACGACGAAGTGAGGAAGCCGGTGAAAACCCGGTGCGGTCGCGCCACTGTGAAACGAAGCGGTACTCGCCCCGGCGAGCGGAGCTCCGAGAGCCAGACCCTCACCCAGCCGTTCGAACAACAGAGCAGGGCCCCCGTTCGAGCCACAATCCAGCTGAGACGCAAGATCTCAAGGAGCGCCACCATGTCCGACGCAGCCATCACCGCCGGTTCCGAGCCGATCAGCCTTCCGGCCATCCCGCTCAACGACGTGTATCCATGGGCCGTGCTCATCGGGCTCCTCGTCGTTCTCGCCATCTACTTCGTCGGCGCCGAGCAGGGTGCGATATCGATGATCGGCGGCAGCATGGTGCACGAGTTCGTGCACGACGCCCGTCATCTCCTCGGCTTCCCCTGTCACTGATCGAGCCCCGCGCTCGTATCCAGCCGACCCAGAACTGAATCCGCACAGATGAAGACGCTCCTGCTCCGCGGGATGTTCGTCGGCCTCGTCGCCGGGCTCCTGGCTGTGCTGTTCGCCCATACGTTTGGTGAGCCCCAGGTCAACAAGGCCATCGCCTTCGAATCGCAGCAGGCTGCCGCGGCCGCGGCTGAGGCCGGTGAGCCCACGCCTCTCCTCGTCAGCCGCGACATCCAGACCACCGCCGGCCTTGGCGTAGGCGGAGTCGTCTACGGGGTTGCGTTCGGTGGCATCTTCGCCGTGGCCTTCGCGATCGCCAACGGTCGGTTCTCGCGCCTTGGCGTGCGCGCTACCGCCGGCCTGCTCGGCATTGCTGGACTGATCACTATTTACATCGTCCCGAACATCAAGTACCCGGCCAACCCGCCGTCATTCGGCCAACCGGACACGATAGGGAAACGCACGGCGCTCTACTTCACGCTCATTCTCGGCTCGGTGCTGCTCGCGGTGGCCGCCATCCAGATCGGTAGGCGACTCGCACCGCGAGTCGGAATTTGGAACGCAGCGACCATGGCCGTGGTCGGCTACATCGTGGCGGCGTACCTGTTCGCTCTCCTCATGCCGGGTATCAACGAAGTGCCGAACGCGTTCTCCGCAACGCTCCTGTGGCGCTTCCGCATCGCCGCACTCGGCACGCAGGTGATCCTGTGGTCGACCATGTCGCTGCTGTTCGGCTTCCTCACCGAGCGGAGCCTCACCGTCATTCGTCGCAAACTGACACCGGCCCCGCTCGTCACGCGCTGAGTTGTCGGCGGCGGGGCCCGGCTCCGCTTCGCTTTCCCACGCCGATATGGAAAGTCTTCGGGGATTCCTGAACGACCGAAATCCAGTCCGACGGACTGTGACGAATGACGGGTGATGGATCGCTCCCGCCCTCATCCGCTCCAATTGGCGCTGGCCCTCGCCGGGGTAATCCTCGCCGTTGTCGGCCTGGTCCGCCTAGGTCAGGGACGACCGGATCGGCACCGCACCACCGCCACATCCGCGGCCACCGCGGCGGCAACGACGCTCGCTGCCGCCGATGGGTCGAGTGCTCCCGGCAACCAGGCGGCTTCGGCCACACCCGCTTCCGGCGAGGTGAGCGTCGACATCGCCGATTTCGCCTTCTCCCCCGACCCCCTCGACATCGCCGTCGGCACCAAGGTCACATGGACGAACAAGGACAGCTTCGCCCACACCGTGACGGCGACGGGCGACGCGAGCGCGGCGGACGCGGCCTTCGACTCCAAGAGACTCGACAGCGGCAACTCGTACTCGTACACGTTCGCGAAAGCCGGCACATTCACGTATCGCTGCGCCATCCACAACTCGATGACGGGAACCGTCGTCGCCAAGTAGTACGGGGGTCTGAAGCCATCATGGACGGATCGATCGAACGTGTGGGCCGGCTGATCGCCATCGTCGGCGTGTTTGTCGGTGGTGCAGTCCACCTGCGGCTCTACGACACTGGCTACCGGGACGTCCCCAACTACATGCTCGGTCGATCGTTCCTTGCCAATATCGTGGCCAGCGGCGTTGTGGTGGCGCTGCTGGCCACATGGCGCTCGCGCCTCGCCCTCCTGGCAGGTTTGGCAATCGCCGTCGGTACCCTCGGTGCGTTCGTGAAGAGCCGCACGGGAACCGGCATTTTCGGGTTCACGGAGAGCGGTCTCGAGCCCTCCCCCGAGGCGGTCATCGCCCTGGTGGCCGAGATCGCCGTGGCCCTCACCTGTGGCGTACTGCTGTTCTCGGAGAACCTCCGCGCCGGGTGATGCGCAGCACGACATGGCGGGCTCGCTCAAGATTCGGCGCGTGCCCGCCGAACTTCCCTGGGTGAACAGCTCGAACGCGCAACCGCGCCGTGGATTGCGATCCGACGCCCGCCAACTCCTGCGTGGTGGTGTTCGACGCAGCCACCGTTCGCTCAGTGTGCTGATGGCCGACGTGCAGGGCCTTGTGCTCGTCGTCGCCGACGGTCGGATCGAGCTCGCAGCCGGTGGCGACACGCTCGGCTGTTCCCCCGAAAGCCTTGTGGGCATCGAGCTCATCGACGCCATCGTCACCACCGACCCGCAGGCGCTCGAACGACTCCGACTGGGCGCCGTCGATTCGCCGGCCGCGAGGAGCACTGCTACATCGATCGAGCTGATGCCGATGAACGGCCTCGCGCGCTGGATCGACGTGACCGTCAACGACCGCCGGGCCGACCCCGACGTGGGCGGCCTGGTGGTCACGGTCCACGACGCCACCGAGCGCCAGCAGCTCCTCAACCGACTCGCCGAGCAGACGGCGACCGACCCCGTCACCGGCCTTGCCACCCGCCATCGCTTCACGGAGACCCTCGTGTCCGCCGTCCACCGGGCCAAGCGGACCGGCGAGCATCTGGCCGTGCTGTATGCCGGCATCGACGGGTTCCGGAGCGTGAATGAGGCCTTCGGCCACTCCGGCGGCGACCACGTGCTGCACGAAGTGGCGGCTCGGCTCAACGCGGCGGTGCGCTCCGAGGATCTCGTCGGCCGAATCGTCGGTGACGAGTTCGCCGTCCTGCTGGCCGGGCTCCAGATCGAAGCGGGACGGGGCTATGCCGTCGACGTGGCCGATCGGATCGCCGACAGCATGACCCGCCCGATCCTCCT
>JAYTFI010000374.1:0-18403 GCA_043734485.1 Acidimicrobiales bacterium
GTGCCGCTGACTGAGGTCCGGGGTGTCGACGTCCAGCGTGTGAGCGCCTGGCTCGCCACCCACATCGCGGGTGCCCGTGCGCCGTTCACGTTCGACCTCATCGCCGGAGGGCGTTCGAACCTGACGTTCAAGGTCACGGGCGATGACGGCACGGTCTATGTGCTTCGCCGTCCGCCCCTCGGGCATGTCCTCGCGACCGCACACGACATGGGCCGCGAACACCGGATCATCAGTGCCGTGGGGCGCACGAGTGTGCCGGTCGCACCGGCCCTCGGGTTCTGCGACGACGACGACGTGAACGGTGCGCCCTTCTACGTCATGGACTACGTCGTAGGAACGGTTCTCGATTCACCGGCTGCCGGCCTGGAGCTGTCGGTCGAGACCCGGCGCACAGCGAGCGAGTCGCTGATCGATGTGCTCGTCGAACTGCATGCGGTCGAACCGGACGTCATCGATCTTGGCGATCTCGGCCGGCGCGAGGGCTACATCGAGCGCCAGCTGCGCCGGTGGTCGACGCAGTGGGAGAAGTCGAAGACACGCGAGCTCCCGCTCGTGGAGGAAGTCCACCGCCGCCTCTCCAGCGGGTTGCCGCCGCAGATCCATACCGGCATCGTGCACGGCGACTACCGGCTCGGGAACTGCCTCGTCGATCCTTCGAGTGGCCGCGTCCGGGCCGTGCTCGACTGGGAGCTCTGCACGCTGGGGGACCTCCTGGCCGACGTGGGCTATCTGCTCGTCTACTGGTCGGACCCTGGCAGCCCGCACCGGCGGGAGAACGACCCGTCCGGCAGCGAAGGCTTCCTCACCCGGGCGGAGTTGCTCGATCGCTATGCGCGCCTATCAGGCCGCGACCTGAGCCTCATCGGCTACTACGAGGCGTTCTCATGCTGGCGGCTCGCGTGCATCGCAGAAGGAGTGCTCGCTCGCTACAAGGCCGGCGTGATGGGCGACACGCAAGACATGGTGACGGCCGCGGCCGGGGTCACTCTGCTGGCTGAGCGGGCGTTGGCGGCCATCGAAGCGATCGAGTAGTTCCCGACGTTCCCGACCTGATCGGCATTTGGGAATTCGAACTCATTTTGGGAATCGACTGGTATTCTCACGGGATGCGAGTCACCATCGATCGGGTCGGGCGGGTCGTCATTCCGAAGCAGTTCCGAGACAGCATCGGCATCGCCGCGAACTCCGAGCTGGAGATCACCGCCGATGCGGGTGGACTGCGCCTCGAACCGATCGTTGTGCACCAGCGCGTGATCGATTCACCGGACGGCTTCCCGCGCCTGCGAGCGGTTCCCGGCCAGCGCATCACGACGCACGACGTCAACCGGCTGCGCGATGAGCTCCAGCGCTGAACGGGCATGGGCGGTGGACACGAGCGTGGCTCTCGCTGCGCTCGACGAGTCGCATGATGCCCACAGGGATAGCCGGGCGGCGGTCATCCGGCACCGGCCGGTCCTAGCCGGACACGCGACGTTCGAGACGTTCTCAGTGCTGACGCGCCTGCCCGGCGCACTTCGCGTCCCCCCAGACCTTGCCCGTCGGGTGATCAGAGCCGCATTCCCTTCGACGTGCTGGCTGTCTGCGAAGCAGCACGAGCGACTCGTCGCCCTCTTGGACTCGCACGCCATCATCGGTGGGGCGGTCTACGACGCGCTTGTGGGATACGCCGCGTCGGTGAACGGCCGTGTGCTCCTGACCGGCGATGCCCGAGCCCAACGGACGTACCGGTTGCTCGGCGTCGAATTTGAGCTCGTGGGTGTTTGAACACGAACTGACAGACGCCGAGGCCGAGGAGAACGGCAAACACCTCAGGATCAGCGGGGTTCGGCGTGGCGGGGAGCATAGATTCAGGCGGTGATTGCCGCGCCCGTCTTCGTCTCCCGCCTGGTGGGGCTCGACATGCTCGCAAGCGACGGCACCGCGGTGGGCTCAATCGTCGATGTGGTGATCGGGTATCCGGCCCCGGAGGCCCCCCCGCCCGTCCTCGGCTTCGTGGCGGAGTTCCAGCGCCGGCAGATCTTCGTCGGTGCGAATCGGGTGGCCGAGGTCGGCCCGGGCGGTGCGCGTCTGCATTCCGGCACGGTCGACCTCCGGCGCTTCAAGCTCCGCAACGGCGAGCGGCTCGTCATGAAGGACCTCCTCGAGCAGCGCATCGGCCGCGAGCTCGTGAACGACGTTGCGCTGGTGCCGACGCCGGGGGCGATGCGGTCCTGGGAGGTGTCCGGCGTCTCGCTTGCGACCGCGGGGCTGTTCCGACGCCATCGGACGATTCGCCTCGCCGGCTGGCAGACCTTGGTGCGGCTGTTCGGTGATGTCGATGGCATCGCGCAGTCGATGGCCGAGCTGCGCGAGATGCACCCAGCCGACGCAGCCACGCAGATCGCCGCCATGTCCGAGACGCAGCGCCAGGCGGTGGCCGACGCGATGGAGGACGAGGACCTCGCGGACCTGCTCGTCGAGTTGCCCGAGAATGAGGCTGCCGCCTTCATGGAGCATCTCGACGTCGAACGCGCTGTCGACGTCTTGGAGGAGATGGACTCCGACGACGCCGCCGACCTACTCGCCGAGATGGGGGCCGTCGATCGTGAGGAGGTCCTCAACGCCATGGACCCCGAGGATTCTGAGGCGCTTCGTCGCCTGCTCGCATACTCCCCCGACACGGCGGGTGGCCTGATGAATCCCGACCCCCTCATCCTGAGCGCGACGGCGACCGTGGCCGAGGCGCTCGCCCGCATCCGTGACCCCGATCTGCCGGCGGCCGAGGCCGCGCACGTCTTCGTGGCCGAAGCACCGCTCGAGACGCCAACGGGCCGCTATCTCGGACCTGTCGGGTATCAGCGGCTTCTGCGCGAGCCGCCTTCGACGCCGCTGTCGCAGTGCCTCGACAGCGGACCCGAGCCGGTGCTGCCGGACATGAACATCCTCATCGTGGCAAGGCGTCTTGCTTCGTACGACGTCGTTGCCGTACCGGTCTGTGACCCACAGGGCCGGTTGCTCGGGGCCGTCAGCGTCGATGACGTTCTCGATCACCTGCTGCCGGTCGGCTGGCGGCGATCGTGAGCCGATTCCATATCCGGGCGCGCGTAGCCGACCGCTTCGGCCCGTCCAAGCTCGACCTAAGCCAGCCCCGCCGCCGTGGCGTGCGCGTCGGGGTGCACTACGACCCCGAGGCGTTCGGGCGCTTCTCCGAGGGCATCGCCCGCTTCCTCGGCACGGCCCGATTCCTCGTGATGCAGACCCTCATGGTGATCGTCTGGATGTCGGTCAACGTCATCTACGGCATCGCCCACTTCAGCGACATTCACAAGGGCCTGTTCGATCCGTTCCCGTTCATCCTCCTGAACCTTGCCTTCTCGACCCAGGCCGCCTATGCCGCGCCGCTGATCCTCCTTGCGCAGAACCGCCAGGGCGATCGTGAGCGTCAGGCCATCGAGTCCGACCGGGCAACGGCGGCCCGAACGCAGATGGACACCGAGTTCCTCGCCCGTGAGTTGGCCTCCATCCGCCTCGCGCTGTCCGACGTGATCACGGTCGACGAGCTCGAGCGGGCCATGGACAAGGTCATCGAGCGGGCGCTCGAACTTCAGACGGCGGCCGGTGAAGACGGCGATGCCTGACTGCCGCTCTCGGCCGGTGCACGGTCGGGTTTGACCCGCCTGCCTTCGACCCGTACGGTCACCCCGTGCCAGTTCTCCAGACCCGCGTCGATGCGCGTTCGGCGGCGTACAGGGCCAACCGCGAGACGATGAAGGGGCTGCTCGACGGGGTGCTCGCCGAGCAGCAGGGCGCGATCGTGGCCGGCGGCCAGCGCTACATCGACCGCCACCGCGAGCGGGGCAAAATGCTCGTGCGTGAGCGGGTCGAGTTGCTCGTCGACCGTGACACGCCGCTGCTCGAACTGCACGCGCTTGCCGCTTGGGGTACCGGCGATCCGGTCGGCGGTGGCAGCGTGCATGCGATCGGCCAGATCAACGGCGTCGAATGCCTGATCACCGGCACCGACATGACCGTTCGGGGCGGGGCGTCGAACCCGTCGTCGGTGACGAAGGCCCTGCGGGGGATGGAGATCGCCCGGCGAAATCGGCTCCCGTACATCACGCTCACCGAGTCTGCCGGTGCCGATCTCCCGCGTCAGGCCGACATCTTCGTGCCAGGCGGCGCGTCGTTCAAGAACCTGACGCAGATGTCTGCGGCCGGCATCCCTACGATCTCGGTCGTGTTCGGACCGTCGACGGCCGGTGGTGCGTACACGCCGGGCATGAGCGACTACGTGGTGATGGTGAAGGGTCGCGCACAGGTGTTCCTCGGGGGCCCGCCTCTGGTGAAGATGGCCATCAATGAGGATGCCGACGAGGAGGAGCTCGGCGGCGCGGAGATGCATTCGCGCGTCAGTGGCCTGTCTGACTACCTGGCCGTCGACGAGCTCGACGCGCTGCGCATCTGCCGGGACATCGTCGGCCATCTGAACTGGCGCAAGCAGGGCCCCGGCCCCACAATGCCCGCCGATCCGCCCTTGTTAGACCCCGAAGAACTGCTCGGCATTGCGTCCGCCGATGTGCGAATCCCGTTCGACGTGCGCGAGATCATCGCCCGCATCGTCGATGGGTCGCGCTTAGAGGAGTTCAAGCCGACCTATGGCACACAGCTCGTCACCGGTTGGGGATCGCTGTGCGGGTTCCCGGTCGGGATCATTGCCAACAACGGCATCCTCTTCTCGGAGGAGTCACAGAAGGGCGCGCAGTTCATCCAGTTGTGCAACCGGATCGACACGCCGATCGTGTTCATCCAGAACATCACCGGGTTCATGGTGGGTACGCGGTACGAGCAGGGCGGCATCATCAAGGACGGCGCCAAGCTCATCAACGCGGTGTCCAACTCGACCGTGCCGCACTTCACCCTCATGGTCGGTGCCTCGTACGGGGCCGGCAACTACGGCATGGCCGGCAAGGCGTACGACCCCCGGTTCGTGTTCACGTGGCCGAACCACCGCATTGCGGTGATGGGTCCGAAGCAGCTGGCGGGCGTGATGAACATCATCACGAAGGGTCGCGACCCCGACGCGGTGGTGGCGCTGGAGGCGCAGGTCGAGAAGGAGTCGACCGCGCTCTACGCGACCGGTCGGGTATGGGACGACGGCATCATCGACCCGCGTGACACGCGCACCGTGCTCGGGATGGCCATCTCCGCGGCGCACAGCGGACCTGTCGAAGGGACGAAGGCGTTCGGCGTCTTCCGGATGTGATGACGTCAGGAGCAGTACGTACGCATATGAACAGTTCGACGATCTCGACATTGCTGATCGCAAACCGTGGAGAGATTGCGCGGCGCATCATGCGCACGGCCCGGATGATGGGCATCAGCACGGTGGCCGTCTACTCCGAGCCCGACCGCAACGCCCCGCACGTAGCGGAAGCGGACGTGGCCGTCGCACTCGGAGGGTCGAGTGCCGCCGAGTCATACCTCCGCGGCGACGCGATCATCGCCGCGGCGATCCGAGCCGGTGCCGACGCCATCCACCCCGGCTACGGCTTCCTTTCGGAGAACGCCGCATTCGCGCAGGCCGTTGTCGACGCAGGGCTGATCTTCGTCGGCCCTACCGCGGCGAACATCCGCGACATGGGCGGGAAAATCGAGGCGAAGCGGATCGCAGCGGCAGCCGGAATGCCGACGCTGCCATCCGCGGTGATCGAGGGCGACGTGAAAGCGGCGTGGCTGAAAGCGGCCAAAGGGGTCGGGTATCCGGTGCTGATCAAGGCGTCGGCGGGGGGCGGCGGCAAGGGCATGCGCATCGTCTCGACCCCAGGCGCGTTGGCCGACGAGATAATAAGTGCACGTAGGGAAGCCTCATCGTCGTTCGGTGACGGCACGGTGTTCGTCGAGCGCTACCTGCCCGCGCCGCGGCACATCGAGATCCAGGTGTTCGGCGATACGCATGGCAACGTCGTGCACCTGCACGAGCGCGAGTGCTCGGTGCAGCGCCGCCACCAGAAGATCATCGAGGAGGCGCCCTCGTCGGCCGTTTCCTCTTCACTTCGTGCCTCGATGGGTGCGGCTGCGGTCGACCTCGTGAGGTCGATCGGCTACGTGGGCGCGGGCACGGTTGAGCTGCTGTTGGATGAGTCCCGCGGCACGCCCGAGTTCTTCTTCCTGGAGATGAACACCCGCCTCCAGGTCGAGCATCCGGTCACCGAGTGCATCACCGGTGCCGACCTCGTCCGCTGGCAGCTCCAGGTCGCGCAGGGCGAGACGCTCCCGCTCACGCAGGACCAGATCGAGCTGCGCGGCCACGCCATCGAGGTTCGTCTGTACGCAGAGGATCCGGCGAACGACTTCCTGCCTACGTTCGGCACGCTCCACCACTACGAGCGCGGCTTTCCTTCGGGAGTCCGCCACGACGACGGCGTCGTGTCCGGATCTGTGGTGTCAACGTTCTACGACCCGATGCTGTCGAAGGTCATCGCTCACGCGCCGACCCGCACCCAAGCTGCGGCACTACTGCGCCGCGGCCTGGCCGAGACGGCCATCCACGGCGTCACGACGAACCGCGACTATCTCGTCGCCGTGCTGGGGGAGGCCGACTTCCTTGCGGGTGCGACGTTCACGTCCTATGTCGGCCTCCACCCCGACCTGCTGGCGGTCACTTCGTCGGCCGAGGTCGTAGGCGCGCAGGTGATCGCGGCGAGCGTGGGAGGCGCGCTCCGGCGGCGGCGCACCGATGTGCTCTGGGCCTTTGCACCCTCGGGTTGGCGGAACCTGCGCAGCCAGGGCCAGCGGGTGTCATTCGTGACCGGATCGCAGACCGTGGCCGTGGAGTACGTCGCCTTGGGTTCGGAGACGTTCAGGGTCGGCGTCGATGGCACGGACCACTCGGTGCGGGTCCTATCGTGCGAGTCGGTCGACACTGATTGCGATGCGCTCACGCTCGACATCGACCGACTCACTTCGACGTTCACCGTGCGGCTCGCCGGGGGATCGGTGTGGGTTAACTCGCCGGCCGGGCAGACCGCCTTCGTCGAGGTTCCGCGGTTCCCCGACACGTCTCTCGCCGCAGTCGCAGGCGGCCCGACCGCGCCCGTGCCGGGCCGCGTCGTGGCTGTCGAGGTGACTGCCGGTCAGACGGTCCAGGCCGGCGACACGCTCGTGGTGATGGAAGCGATGAAAATGGAACACCGCATCGAAGCCGCCGCTGCTTCCACCGTGGTCGAGGTGCTGTGCGCCGTTGGGGACCAGGTCGACGTGCACCAGGTGTTGGTGGTGCTCGAACCGTAGGCCCTTTCGATTCTTCGACCGATTCCGGACCGCTACGGTGCAAGACCCGTCAAAGATCGGACTCGTCAGGCCGGCTCAGAGTCCGAGGAGTGAGCGCACCCGTCCCCGCAGGGTGTCGATCCCCGTCGACTTCGCTGCGCTGACCCACGTGATGTCGCCCGGTTCGAGCATGCACGCCTTCGCCAGCTCGGCCTTGCGGGCACCAATCCTCGCCGCCTTCACCTTGTCGTGCTTGGTGGCCACGACGGTATGGACCAGCCCGTTGAAGCGAAGCCATTCCAGCATCTGCACATCGAGCTTCGTGGGCCCGACTTCACCGTCGATGAGCAGGAAGATCATCACCAGCGCCTCGCGCCCGAGCAGGTAGCCCTCAATCATCTGCTGCCAGCCCGATCGCAGGCGACCCGGAACCTTCGCGTAGCCGTAGCCCGGAAGGTCGACGAAGGTGGTGCCGTTGGGCAGCTCGAAGAGGTTGATGAGCTGTGTGCGCCCCGGCGTGTTGGAGACGCGGGCGAGTTGCTTGCGATTCGCCAACGCATTGATGAGCGACGACTTGCCGACGTTCGAGCGCCCGACCACTGCGACTTCGGCCGGTGAGGACGGAAGGTCGTCGACTGTCGGCGTCGACTTCACGAACTCGAGATGCAGCGGAGGATGTGCCATGCGCGTCTAGGTCCCTGCTTCGTGGTCGACACGGTCACGCTATCGGTGAGTGACTGCGCGGCCGAGCCCCTCGGGTTGCGGTGCGACCGGGGAGCTAGAACGATGCACACATGACCAACACCGCCACACCAGGGATACTGCGCGTCGCGAACTGCAGCGGCTTCTACGGCGACCGCATCGCGGCCGCCAAGGAGATGGTCGATGGCGGGCCCATCGACGTGCTCACGGGCGACTGGCTGGCCGAGCTCACCATGCTCATCCTGGCCAAGACTCGCAAAGGCGGTGGGGGCGGATGGGCCCGCACGTTCGTCACCCAGATGGAACACGTGATGGGCACGTGCCTCGACAAGGGCATCAAGGTGGTCACCAACGCCGGTGGCCTCGACCCGGCCGGCTGTGCCGACGCAGTGCAGCAGGTGGCCGACAGGCTCGGACTGTCACCGAAGATCGCCTACGTGGAGGGCGACGACCTGCTGCCCCGTATCCCCGATATGCGGGCGGCAGGGCACGAGCTTCGCAACCTCGACACCGGAGAGCTGTTCGGCGACCGCATGCCGATGACGGCGAATGCGTACCTCGGCGGCTGGGGCATTGCCGACGCATTGAGCCGCGGCGCAGACATCGTGGTTGCCGGACGGGTTACGGATGCGGCGGTCGTGGTCGGCCCATCGGCCTGGCACTTCGGATGGAAGCGTGACGACTGGGACGCGCTCGCGGGTGCGGTCGTTGCCGGGCACATCGTCGAATGCGGATGCCAGGTGACGGGCGGCAACTACGCGTTCTTCAAGGAGGTTCCGGGATTGGAGCATCCGGGGTTCCCGATCGCGGAGATGCGGGCCGACGGTTCGTGTGTGATCACCAAGCATCCGGGCACGGGTGGCCTCGTCAGCGTCGGTACCGTCACGGCGCAGCTCCTGTACGAGATCCAGAGCGAGCGTTACCTGAACCCCGACGTGGTCACCCGCTTCGACACCATCCAAGTCGAGCAGGAGGGGCCTGATCGTGTGCTCGTGCACGGCACAAGAGGTGAACCGGCGCCAGCGACGACAAAGGTGTGCGTGAACCTCGAAGGCGGGTTCCGGAACTCGATGACGTTCTGCCTCACCGGGCTTGACATCGAGGAGAAGGCGGCCCTCGTCGAGCGCACGTTCTGGTCGCACCAGAAAGGCGGTAAGGAAGCCTTTGCGCAGGCAACGACCAGACTCGTGCGCAGCGACCATGCGAACCCGGAGACGAACGAGGCGGGTGTCGCCATGCTCTCCTTCATCGTGAAGGACCCCGATGAGCGCAAGGTCGGCCGGGCGTTCTCGAACGTCGGTACGGAGATGGCGTTGTCGTCGTACCCGGGCATGTTCGGAACCGGGGGCCCGGGCGCCGGTTCCGCCTTCGGTGTGTACTGGCCGGCGCTCGTGCCCAGCGACCTTTGCCCGTCCGAATCGGTTCTCGACGGGAAACGTGCGGTAGTGGAGGCGACGCAGGGTGGCGACTACCCGGCCGTGTCCGTCGCGCCCACACCCGGCCCACACGCCGAAGCACCGACGGGGCCGACGACCCGCGCGCCACTCGGTCTCGTGTTCGGCGCCCGCTCCGGGGACAAGGGCGGCAACGCAAACGTCGGGCTCTGGGCCAAGACGCCCGAGGCCTACGCCTGGCTGGATCAGTTCCTCACTATCGACCGGCTGAAAGACCTGCTGCCCGAAGCCCGCCCGCTCGAAGTGCGCCGCTTCCCGCTGCCGAACCTCTTGGCCGTCAACTTCGTGCTGTTTGGTCTGCTCGAAGAGGGCGTGGCCGCCTCGACCCGGATGGATGCGCAGGCGAAGGGCTTCGGCGAGTACGTGCGGGCGAAGGTCGTGGACATACCGGAGTCACTTCTGCGGTAGCGACTGACCGTTCGACGCAGCATCCCGGGTGCCTATGGGCGCGGCGTGGGAAAATCTCCTTGACGGCGCGATGTCCGCGCTGTGAGGGGGACGAATCATGCAGCCGATGTCCAACGCATTTCCCGTCCAGTTCGAGGTCGGCGAACCCGAGGAACGGAATCGGGTCACGGTCTTCTTCCGCGCACTCATGATGATTCCGCACGCCATCGTCTTGTATCTGTACGGTGCCGCGGCCGGTGTCGTCGTCGTGGTGCACTGGTTCGTGATCGTGTTCACCGGCAAGCGGAACCGCGGCATGTTCGACTTCGTGAACGGCTACCTGACCTACAACACCCGGGCAAGCGCATACGGGGCTCTGCTGCACGACCAGTTCCCGGCCTTCGGTCCGAACGACCCCGGGTCACCCGTCTCCTATTCGGTCGAGTACAAGGAAGAGGCGAACCGGCTCACGGTGGCGCTGCGCGTGATCTTCGTGATTCCGGCGATGATCATATTCTTCCTCTATGGAATCGCGGCCTACTTCTGCATCATTGCCATATGGCTGGTGTCGGTGATCACAGGGAAGCACCCGCACGGTGCGTGGGCATTCGTGCGGAAGACCTTCAAGCTGTCCGCCGCAGTCTCCGCCTACTACTTCCTCCAGCACGACGAGAACCCGATGCCGGCCCGGGTCGGCCTCGCCTGAAGCAATGAATTTCCCGGTCGCGCGCTCACGTGGCGGGGGCGCGGCCGCAGCGGTCGGGTTGTCAAGGAGCGCAGGTCGCGGACCCAGCCCTGATGCTTCGCCAGAACCACACCTTGCGCAGCCTCGGCGCGGGCAACTTCGAGGCGCTGACGCAGGCGGTCGCGAAGGACCCGGCGATGATGGTCTGGCTCGACGCGAACGGCACGAGCCCTCACCGGTTGGCGCATTGACAAGCAGTCGGGCGAAGCATCCCGCGACAGCTCGTTTCGGGACGGCGAAGCTGTGGAGTCGCTTTGCCTTTTGGTCGGTGCGCTGCGGGCGTTGTCACTGCGTTGGCTCACCGGTGCCGCCGACCGTCCCTCAGCGCTCGCGTCGCGGCTCGGAGTCGACGAATGGACACCCGCAACGGCAAGCGCGCTTACGAAAGCGTCTGCTCCGAAGAATCAGCTCATCACCGCCCTGGTGAGCCCCGAATACCCTCAACTGAGGCGGCCGATGGCACGACGCAACGGGTGCGGACCCGCTGCGCATGGTCAACATCGGAGCGTCGCTGCCGCGGACCATGATCGGCACAAAGGGCGGCGGCGCGGCTCTGCCCAACGGCCAGCTGACGCTCCCGGGCGGGGCCGGCGTGTCGAACGCGTTCGCTGAACTGCACCGTGGCGGCGGGGGCGCCGAGCTCGGCGGCTGGGGTGCACGGATCGGCGCGGCCGGCGCCGATCTGCTCCGGGTGCAACAGGCATTCGGTCCGATCCTCACCGGTGCCGCAACGGGTGCGGGTGGGACGAGCCTCGAGCAACGGGACGGATAATGGAACGGCGGCTCCGGTGCTCGTGATCGGCCCGTCGGTGAAGGGCGGCCACTACGGCGTCGGCTTCGCCGTTCGAGGATGCCATCGAGCACGACATATTCGAGCTGGCCGCGGAGCGCTTCGCTCTAGCCTGACCGCGTGACGAGGCGATCCGGACTCCGAGGGCTTTCGCGTCCTGTCCAGATCGTGCTGTCGGGCGGTATCGTCAACTCGTTCGGTACCGGGCTTGTCATACCGTTCTTCGGCATCTACCTTCGTGAAGGCGCCGGACTGTCGATCTCCCGCGCCGGCATCGTGCTCGCCATCTTCGGCCTCTCAGGCATCGTGGCAACGCCGCTCGTGGGCCTGCTCACCGATCGAATCGGCTCGAAGATGGTGTGCCTCTTGCTTCTCGCGATCGCGGCCTGTGGGTTCGGTGCGTTCGCTGCCGTCCATGACTTCTCGACCGCAATCGGCGCAGCGACGTTGGCGGGCATCGGCAACGGCGCGTTCTGGCCGGCGCAATCCACGCTCCTAAGTGCACTTACGACTGGTAGCGAGCGCACCGTTGTGTTCGCCGCGAACCGAGCGGCGATGAATATGGGGATCGGTCTCGGTGGGGTGGTCGGGGGTTTCATCGCCGTGAACGGACGGCCGGGTACCTACGACCGTCTGTTCCTGGTCGACGTCGTGTCGTTCGTGCTGTTCGCTGCGGTGGTCGCCACGATCCATGTGCCGAAGGCCCCAGCGGGAAAGGCGCACGAGGCGCAACCCTCCTTTCGGACGGTGCTCGCCGTCCCGTTCTTTCGTCGGCTGCTGCTGGTCGACCTCGCCACTGCGGTCACGTTCAGCCTCGCCTTCGAGCTACTGCCTATCCACGCCACCGGGCGACTCGGAATCACCAACCGTGTGATCGGCGTGTTCTTTCTCGTCAACACCTTCGCCGTGGCCTTCGTCCAGCTACCAATGGTTCGCCTGATGCAGGGCCGGCGTCGTATGCCCGCATACGAGCTGATGCACGTCGTGTACGCAGCCGGCTTGCTCGGTGTCCTCTTGGCCCCCTCGGTCGGGCACACCATGCGCCTCGTGGTTTTGGGATCGGTGATGCTCGCGTTGGGTGTGGCCGAGACGGTGTATGGCGCAATCCGTCCTGCCATCGTCACCGAGCTGTTCCCGCCCGCCGTGCTCGGTCGGGCCTTCGCGCTCTCGACCGTCGTTCTCAACCTCGGCATGTCGGCATCGAGGGCCGGTGGCGCTGCGCTCCTCGACCGCTCGCGTTCAGCGCCCTGGGTCGTCGGCGCGAGCGTCTGTCTGGTGGCGGCAGTCGCTTCGCGGCGGATGGAACCCACGATTCCGCCCGGCTCAAAGCGCAACCCGTCGCAGCAGTCGGCCGGCGTTGCCCGAGCAGTCGCCTGAGGGCCTGTCGGATTCGGTTTGGGTCAGGTCGCCTTTCCCCAGAGCCTGCGCACGAGCAGGTGCCAGACGAGGAACAACACGAGTACGAAGCCGCCGATGCCGCGGGCGGTGTTGGCGAAGAACACACCCCAATCACGTGCCGGGAAGCTCACCCGATTCACCCAGCCCGGGCCGTGCCAGGACCAGTCGAGCTTCTCGACGCCGCGCCGCGGGTTCAGCAGTCGGGCCCAGATGAACCAGGCGAAGATCCGACAGCCGCCGTAGACGAAGAAGCTGCGGTAGAGCGCCAGCATGGCCCGATCGCTCATCGCGAACTTCCGCCGAAGCCACGCCCAGAGCGGGTCGTCGGGCACCACCCGAGTGAAGAAGTACTCCTTGGTGAGCACGCTGCGGCTGGAGATGGCGACGATCAGCCAGAAGAAGTCCCAGACGCCGCCGAAGCTCGAGTAATAGGCGGCGGCGTCGCCGTAGCGGCCGGCCTGCGAGGCGTACGCCCACATGCCGGTCGAGTAGTGCTGGGTGGTGAAGGGAAAGAAGAGCATGGTGCCGACGCTGTCGAAACAGTCGGTGAGCACATGCGACCACTGCCCGAGGAGCAGGCCGAGGAACCATCCGCGGTTCTTGGTGAGGGCAAGGATGGCGAGAGCGAAGAGCAAGCCGAAGAGCAGCGAGTGCGTCGGCCCGACGCCAGGCCAGCCGCGGTGGTACTTCGCCGGGAAAGCGGCCTTGATGAAGGTGAGCTTGCCGATGTGCAGGCCGTAGACCGGGAGCTTCGTGAACAGGTCGGGCAGGAGGCAGCCGAGCAGGATGGCGACGTAGCTGACCTTCGCCTTCACGTGCTTCTGGATCACGTAGCTCTCGAGCTCGTGAGCCGCCCAACTCACTTGCGGCGAACCTCACGCGAGGTCGTCTTCTCGCGAGCGAACCTCGGACCGAGTAGCGCTACGCACGTGACCACGATGCCGGGTCCGCAGATCCAGTTCAGGATCGGTGTCCGCACGATCGCTCCGCCCACGACTAGGACGACGATGGCGATGACGTACGCCAATGCTTCGCGCCGCGGTTCGGGAACGACGGAGACGTTTGGTCCGGGAGCGATCGGGGTAGTCGACACGAACGAGCGAGGCTACCAACGAGAGTCCAACATGACGACAGCGAGACCACTTACGTCCGAGGAAGGCCAGTCCTGGCGGCTGATGCTGCGGGCCAATACCAAGCTTCTGGCGCAGCTCGACCGCGAGCTCGATGATGAAGCGGGCATCTCGCTTGCGGACTTCGGCGTGCTCTCGGCACTTGCAGAAGGCCCCGCCGAGGGTGTGCGAATGACGCAGCTGGCCGAGCTCAGCCTGCACTCCAAAAGTCGGCTATCGCATTGCGTCGACCGACTCAGTTCCCTCGGACTGGTCCGCAGGGAGCGGGCTCCCGAGGACAAGCGGGGCTTCCGGGCCGTGCTCACCTCCGATGGCCGGCGGGCCCTGGTCGACTCGGGACCGAGGCACGCAGCAGGCGTCCAGCACTACCTCCTCGGCCACATGACCGACCAGGAGCTGGCCACGCTTTCGGGGGTTTGGAGCCGGGTGATCGAGCTCGTCGAGCGCGAGACGCCACCGCTGTCGCGCGAGGTAGGCGACGAGCTCGTCGGCAGCCATGCGTGAGTGACGCCGTTTGCACATACCACGCGAGCGCGGCTTGGCTGTCGACATGGCACCCGCTTCCTCGAACCGCAATGCCGACCGGCGTCGCGACGATGTCTATGAGGTGAGCGACGAGGAGCGTGAGCGCTTCCGACGGGACGGATACGTCCACCTCGAAGGTGTCGTGAGCGACGAGGAGCTGGCGGAGATCTCGACCGTGTACGACCGGTTCCTGCGCCGAGAAATCGCCGTCGCGGGCAAGGACTTCAACGACATGACGACGGGCGAGCACGGCACCGACCCCTCGGGCTACGCCATCGTCAACGTGATGCTGCCGCGCCGCTACTACCCGCAGTGGCAGGGAAACGTGTTCGAGCGCCGGGCCGAATCGATCGCCCGCCAGCTGTGTGGGGAGGGCATGGCCATCGACTTCGACCAGCTTCTGGCGAAGTCTCCGGGCCGTCCCGAGGCCGTCTTCAACTGGCATCAGGACCAGGCCTACTGGATCGAGACCGACGACCGCCGCACCGCCACGTGCTGGCTTGCCGTCGATGATTCGACCGAGGAGAACGGGTGCATGCAGTTCCTCCCTGGCAGCCATCGCGAGCCGGTTCGGCCGCACCGTCCGCTTCACGAGGACCGGACGAAAAGCCACACGCTGCTCACCGACCTCCGCCCCGACGACGTGATGGTGCACGTGCCGATCCCGAAGGGCGACATCACCGTCCACGGCGAAGGCGTGCTCCACGGCTCGGGCGGCAACACCTCGGACGACAGCTACCGCCGCGCGTACATCGTGGCGCTTCGCTCGCAGACGACGGTCGAGCGCGAACGCGAGCTCGGGTTCACGCACTCGCACAACGACGACGTGGCCGTGCTCGACTCGGTCGAGGGGCTCGTGGTCGGTGATTCCGCTCCGTAGCCTGGCCCCGCCTCATCTCAACCCTGCGGGACCGGCTCCTCGAGGCGCACCGTGAACGCTGGCGCATCGGCCACCTTCGTCTCGGGCGTGACCACCACGACCCCAGCCTCGGCAACGTCGCGCGCGACGAGCGCGAACGCGGCTATGCGGGCCGCGGTGTCGGCGACGGTGAGCGAGTCGACCGGTGTCCGCATGGACCGCTTCGATTCGGTCTTGGCCCGCCGTATGGCACCGAGCGCGTCGATGCCGATGTCATAGACGACCGGGTCGGCATCGGTCGTAGCGGACGCGAACTCGTGGGTGGTCGGCCAGAACTGCGAGTGCACCGAGCCGGTCTTCCACCACGACCACACCTCGTCAGTCACGAAGGGCAGAAACGGCGCGAACAGCCGCTGGAGGACCGACAGCGTGATGGCCAGCGTGCTCTGCGCACTCGCGCCTGCATCAGCGCCGTGTGCCCCGTAGGCCCGGCCCTTCACCAGCTCTAGGTAGTCGTCGCAGAACGACCAGAAGAAGGCCTCGGTACGTTCCAGGGCGCGGGCGTAGTCGTAGATCTCGAACGCAGCGGTTGCCTCGTCGACGAGCGTGGTCAGGCGCAGCAGTAGTGCCCGGTCGACAGGCGCGGTGACGGCCGCAACTGACGGAGTCGTGTCGCCGAGGATCCCGAGGGTGAACTTCGAGGCGTTGAGGATCTTGATGGCCAGCTTGCGTCCGATCTTCATCTGGCCGACTTCGAGCGCGGT
This sequence comes from Acidimicrobiales bacterium, assembly GCA_043734485.1. GTDB lineage: Bacteria > Actinomycetota > Acidimicrobiia > Acidimicrobiales > JANYDT01 > JAYUDQ01. Next base: position 16,003 of record JAYTFI010000374.1, read on the forward strand.
GTCGAAGCCAGGCCGAGCGCTCGAGGCCCAGTAGCGGACGGCGTCGGTTCCGTGTTCCTCGAGCATGGCCAGAGGCGTGACGGCGTTCCCCTTCGACTTCCCCATCTTCTTGCGGTCGGGGTCGAGGATCCATCCACTCATCGCGGCGCGGGTCCACGGAAGCGATCCGTGCTCGTACTGCGAGCGCACGACCGTGGAGAAGAGCCACGTGCGGATGATGTCGTGGCCCTGTGCGCGCAGGTCCATGGGGAAGACCCGGGCGAAGAGGTCGGGATCGTCCTCCCACCCGCCGGCGATCTGGGGTGTGAGCGACGACGTGGCCCACGTATCCATGACGTCAGGGTCGCCGGCGAATCCGCCCGGCTTGCCCCGCTGGTCCTCGGTGTAGCCGTCGGGAACGTCTGTGGATGGATCAATCGGTAAGCGCGCTTCGGATGGGATCAGCGGCGTGTCGTAGAGCGGCTCGCTCTGCGCGTCCAGCGGGTACCAGAGCGGTATCGGCACACCGAAGAAGCGCTGGCGGCTGATGAGCCAGTCGCCGTTCAGCCCGCCGACCCAATTCTCGTAGCGATGCCACATGAACTCGGGAACCCACTTCAGTTCGCGTCCGCGGTCCTGCATCTGCTCGCGCCGGTCCTCGTCGCGGCCGCCGTTGCGGATGTACCACTGGCGGCTGGTCACGATCTCGAGCGGCCGTTCGCCCTTCTCGTAGAACTTCACCGGGTGCATGATCGCCTTGGGCTCGCCGATCATCTCACCGCTTTCGGCCAGCAGTTCCACGATGCGCGTCTGCGCCTGCCTCACCGTCTTGCCGGCGAGCTCACCGTATGCGCGCAGACCTTTGTCGGCGACGATGATGTCGGGCGCATCGGCCAACAGGCGGCCGTCTCTGCCGATGACCGGACGGGTCGGTAGTGCGAGTTCGCGCCACCAGGTGACGTCGGAGGTGTCGCCGAACGTGCAGATCATGGCGATGCCCGAGCCCTTGTCGGGCTGGGCCAGCGTGTGGGCGAGGACGGGGACCTCGACGTCGAACAGCGGCGTACGGACGGTCGAGCCGAACATCGGCTTGTAGCGCTCGTCGTCGGGGTGGGCGACGAGGGCGACGCACGCGGGGAGCAGCTCGGGCCGGGTCGTCTCGATGACGATGTCGCCGACGGCGCCGATTTTGTGGAACGCGAGCGCGTGGTAGGCCGCCGGCCGGTCACGGTCCTCCAGTTCGGCTTGCGCTACGGCCGTCTTGAAGTCGACGTCCCATAGGGTCGGTGCGTCCTGCGAGTACGCCTCGCCCCGCGCGAGGTTGCGCAACATGGCCCGCTGCGAAGCCCGTCGGGAGCGCTCGTCGATGGTCGTGTATTGGAGCGACCAGTCGACCGACAACCCAAGACGGCGGAACAGCGCCTCAAACGTCTTCTCGTCCTCGGCAGTGAGCTGCTGGCACAGCGGGATAAAGTTCGGACGGCTGATCGGGATGGCCTGCTTCGGGGCCTCGGCCGGCGCTGTGAACGACGGGTCGTAGGCCAGCGACGGATCGCAGCTCACGCCGTAGAAGTTCTGGACGCGACGCTCGGTGGCGAGCCCGTTGTCGTCCCACCCCATCGGGTAGAAGACCTTCTTGCCCCGCATGCGCTGGAAGCGGGCGATCGTGTCCGTGTGGGTGTAGCTGAAGACATGGCCGACATGGAGCGAGCCGCTGGCCGTGGGCGGGGGCGTGTCGATGGCGTACACGGCGTCCCGGGTGGCCGTGCGGTCGAAGTCGTAGGTGCCGTCGGCGGCCCACCGTTCGGACCACTTCTGCTCGATGCCGTCGAGAGTCGGCCGCTCCGGGATGTTCAGTGCCATAGGGCTCGGAAGGCTACCGGGGTAGCGAGGCGGTCCCGGGGCGGTTTCGCTGCCTGTGAAGGGGCTCACTGTGGTAGCACCGCGGGATGGATCCCGAAGGCGTGATCAGCACCTCAAGTGTCGGCCGCTACACCGTCGCCAAGAGCTGGGAGCTGACGCCGCGGATGATCAGCGCGTTCGCGGCGGGGGTCGACGACCCCAACCCGGCCTACTTCGACGACACCCGGCCGGGCGGGCTCGTCGGCCATCCCGGTCTGGTGTTCACGTTCCAGTGGAACAGCCGTCACATCCTGCGCGACACGCAGCATCCGGACACCACCCGCCGAGGCGTGCACGCGTCGATCGACGCCCGCTTTGCGCGTGCTTTCGCGCAGAACGACGCCGTCACCTCGCAGGGCCGCACCATCGCCGTCCGCCTGATAGTGCCGGGCGTCTTCATCACGCAGCGCTTCACCATGCGCGATTCCGAAGGTGCGGACGTCGCCGTCGTCGACTTCGGGAGCATCATTCGCGGTGCCCGGATGGACGGGCCCGATGCATCCGTGGAACCCGGGGTCGC
>JAYTFI010000375.1:0-11481 GCA_043734485.1 Acidimicrobiales bacterium
CGCCAGGCTGACACGGGCTACCTGGGTCCGGGCGAGATCGACGGTGTCCAGCACGAACGATTCCGCTACGGCGCAACCGTCTACTGGGTGGAACCTGCGGAGCGCATCGGCCGCGTCGAGGCCACCTTGCGTACGACGGGTTCTGCGGTGGTGATCGATCTCACCGACCATGGCGCCCGCCAGGTCGGCGTGCCCGCAGCCGACGGCGTTGTCCCGGCCGCGGAAATCACCGACGTCCTCTCCGCGTTGGTGCGCAACTGAGCCTCCTGCGCCAGGTCCCGTTCGCCGTCCATCCGAACGATCGTTTGAGTTCTTCTAGGTGCTACTCGTTCAATAGCTCGGCTTCCACCTGACTCCCGAGCAGCGTGGCGACTTCAACGCCACCCCCCAGCATGCCGGGTTCACCAATGCCCGCTGCCCGAAGGCGAACGTGGTCGGCGGCGTGAACAACGGCTGGAAGCTGGCGGTGACGACCCTCGGGTAGCACCGCGAGGTGATGGAGCTGGCCATTGGACGTGTGGGGCATGGAGATCCAGATCCTCACCGGCGGCTGAGCCCATGCAGTCGGCCTTCTGCTTCTCCCGCTCCGAGACGATCTGGGGCGGGACGGCCGAGGTGCAGCGGAACATCGTCGGTGAGCGCGTGCTCGGTCTTCCCAAGGAGCCCAAGCACGGGGTACGGGCGACAGGGTCTGACGGCTACTCCAGCGACGCGTTGGTCATGCCGCCAGTGGCCCGGAGCGGTAGCTCCCGAAGGGTCCATGAGAGCAGGAACGCGAGCACAGTGATGGGCAGCGCAATCAGGAACACTCGTCCGACGCCGGAACTGATGGAGGTCGTCACCGCTTCGCGAAGCGTGCTCTCGAGCGCCTTGATCTCCTTCGGCGCACGGATCAGGCTTGCCAGCTGTTTGCCCTTGCGCCCGGACGACTCGGGCACCCGAGCTGCGAGCTCCTGTTTCAGCTTGGCGTTGAAGACGGTGCCGTACACGGCCAGGGCGACCGAGCCGCCGAGCGACCGGAAGAACGTGACCGTCGCCGTGCTGATGCCCAGATCCCTCGACTCGACGGCGTTCTGGGACGCGATGCTCGTGGTCGGCATGGCGAACCCCATCCCCGCACCGATGCACAGCATCCCGATCCCTATGCGCGCATACCCGGTTGTCGGACCGATGACATGGGCCACGATCGCGACGCCGGTAGACATCACGCCGAGGCCGATGATCGGGAACCGCTTGTAGCGCCCGGTCAACGAGATCCGGCGGCCTGAATAGGTCGACGCGAAGAGCACGCCGAGCATGATCGGCAGCGACATCAGGCCCGAGCGCGTCGGCGAGATGAATCGGACGTCCTGGAAGAACACCGAGAAGTACAGCGACGCGCCGTACATCGTCGTCCCCACGAGGAAACCCAGTGCGCAGCAGACCACCACCACCCTGTTGCGCAGCAGCCGCGGTGGGATGATCGGCTCGGCTGCCCGGTTCTCCTGCAACCAGAACGCCCCGGCGAGCACAGCGCCGAGAGCGAAGAGTCCGATGATCTCCGGCGAGCTCCACCCGTGGTCGGTGCCGAGTTCCAATGCCATCAGTACACTTACGATTGCGAGGGACATCAATGCCGCTCCGAGGATGTCGATCTTCGCGTCGATCTTGTTGAACGGCAGCTTCAGTACGGTGCTGGTCACGAAGAGCACGCCGATGCCGATCGGGATGTTGACGTAGAAGATCCACCGCCAGCTCGTGTGATCGACGATCCAGCCTCCGGCGAGCGGACCGGCCAGGCTCGATAGTGCGAACGAACTGGTGAACAGGCCGATGAACTTGCCACGGTCGCGTGGGGAGACGAGGTCGCCGACGATGGCGAACGACAGCGCCATGATCCCACCGCCTCCGATGCCCTGCACGGCACGGAACGCGATGAGCTGGTTGATGGAGCCCGCCGCTCCGCACAGCGCCGATCCGGCGAGGAACGTGCTGATGGTGATGAGGTAGAGCCTGCGACGTCCGAACAGGTCGCTGAGTTTGCCGAGCAGTGGCGTGGCCAGCGTCGAGGTGAGGATGTACGCGGTGCTCACCCAGGCCAGCTTGTCGAAGCCGCCGAGCTTGCCGGCGATGGTGGGCATGGCGGTGGCGACGATGTTGGCGTCGAGGCCCGAGAGGAAGAGGCCGACCATGAGCCCGCCGATAACGAGCTTCAGCTCACGGTTCGAGACTGCGGCGCCATTGCCGGCCGACGGCGACGGCGTTGGTGTTGGTGGCGGGGCCGTTGGGTCGGTCGACGTCGCCGCGGTCATCTTTGCCTGATCCGATGGTGCACAGCGTCATTGTCCGGCGAAGGGGGCCCGCTGACCAATTCGGGACGTTTCCGAAAACGGCTCTGGCGCCTGATCGTCGTCTACGCCAGCGCTGCGAAAGGGACCACGGTGTGCTCGCCGATGCCCAGCGACCCGAGCGCGTACGGACCCATGTGCGTGCGGTGCAACGTCAGCACCGTGCGATCGCAGGCGCCGAACATGCGCCGTACCTGACGGTAGCGGCCCTCGTACATCACCACTTCGGCGCCATTCCCCTCCCCGGCGCCAGCCTCGGCTTTCGAGTGCGACAGGTCGCCGAGTATGAGCTCGGCCGGGCGACACGGTGTCGTGTCGCCGTCGATGAGCAGGCCACCACTGGCGAAGCGTTCGACCACCCGGGCATCGGCGGGCGTGTCGAGGGTGACGGTGTAGCGCTTCGCCAGGTGATGCTTCGGCGACGTGAGGCGGTGCACGAGCTGGTGGTCGTCGGTGAACAGCAGCAGTCCGGTGGAGTCCTTGTCGAGTCGGCCGATGCTCTCGAGCCTCGGGTTGCGGAGCAGCCACTGGTACGGCAGCAGATCGTAGGCGCGCAGACCTTCGCGTTCGTCGTGCGAGCACACGTAGCCGATCGGCTTGTGGAGCATCACGAGCAATGGGCCGGGATGATCGAGCGGCTCACCATCCACGAGCACCTGGTCGGGCGCGGTTACGCGGCCCGGATCGGTGAGAACGGTGCCGTCGGGTCGCTCGACGCGGCCGTCTGCGATGAGCTGCTTCACCTCGGTGCGGCTTCCATAGCCGAGGTTGGCGAGCAGGCGGTCGAGCCTCACGGTTGCGCCTTCTGTGACGCGGCGCCGCCCGGGTCGATCGAGTCGAACCATGCGTCGAACGGCGAGCCCTCGCTTCCCGCGAGCATGGCCACCGTCAGGCCAACAAGCGAGGTCACCGGGTCACGGCCCGCGGCACCGACACCGCTGCGGAGGTTCATCACAAGGGTTGGGCACGCGAACAACGCGGCGCGCACGGTCGCCCTCCAGTCCGGGTGCAGCCAGCCGCGCTCGCGCAACGCGCAGAGCATCGGCCGCCACACCAGGTCAGCCCTGCTCGCCAGGAACGCGTCCCGCAGCCGTGACGGCGACCAGTCGGTGTCGACATGGAGCACACCGTCCGCGTACCGAACTGCTGCTTCGTAGGGCGATTGTGCGGGGTGGTAGAGCCAGAACGGGTGGGCCCATACATTGTGGAACGTGGCCTTCACCTCGGCCAGTAGTGCGGGCATATGGGAGCCGGCGAAGGCGGGGTCGAACAGCACGAGGCCGTCGGGCGTGCGCCACACGTTGGCGTTGTGGGCGTCGCCGTGGGCGACCACCGCCGGCCTGAGTGCCGGGTTCGCCGGGTGCAGGAGTACGCGGGCCCGCTCGAGGAGGTCCGCAAACGTATCGTCGAGTACGTGGCCGTTCACGTTCCAGCGTGCGGTCCCGAAGTCTTCCCACTCGAGCGTCGCACCCGGAAGTGCAAATGATCCGTGCACATAGAATCGTTCTGCCCGGGCGCCCAGAACGGCAGGCTGGTCCGGGTCAACCAGGCGATGGTGGAACAGCTGATGGATCGGCTCGGCCGCAACGTCGGCTTCGGTGGCGAAGTGCAGTGTGTCGACGAGAACGCGGCCGGTGATCGTGTCGAGAGCGCGCTGCTCGGCCACAAGTGCGTCAGCATCGTCCGACCCGCCATCGAGATCGCCGAAGTGGTCGGTGGGCGACCGTTCCGTGGAGGTGGACGCCGACGTCCGCGGTGGGGACCGCTGCTCGACGCGAAGACACGCGTCGGCCAGGCGCTCGTCGTCACGCCAGCGGTACAGCAGCACCTGTCGGCGCGGCGACATAACGACGTGGACGGGCCGATCGACGGGGTAGCCGGCGTCGGCCAGAAGGCCGGCCCTGTACCACTCGCCGGCCGTCCGCTCTGCGTCTTCCTCAGCGTGGAACTTGAAGAAGAAGCGCTCGCCGGCTGATGAAGTGACTGCGCCGTTCACGGAGTTGAGGCTGTACCCGTCGCGGTTGACGACACAGGTCGCGACGTCCAGTCCGAGCTCGTCGAACAGGATCTCGGCCGTCACGAGCGCCGCCCCTGCCGCGTCGCCGTGGGTCAGCAGCCGGTGGGCCAGCAGCGTCGTAGCCGGTTCGGCCGCGCTGGTCATGCCAGCGGGCCGATAGCGTCTTCGACGCCATCGATCACGGTACCGGCGCGGACCAGATCTTCGGCCGCGTGCAGGGCCGGCGCGAGGAAGGCGTCCGGTGCCGGCCCGGCTACTGCGGTGCGCAACGCAGCCAACGCCGCCCGTGTCGCGGGGCCCGGCAGCAACGGTGCGCGGAGGTCGAGCGCATGTCCGGCACACACCAATTCGACCGCGAGAATGCGGCCGAGGTTGGCTATCACGACGCGCAGCTTTCGCGCGGCACCCCACGCCATCGATACATGGTCCTCCTGCATTGCGCTCGTGGGCAGAGAGTCGACGCTGGCCGGAGAGGCGAGCCGACGATTCTCTGCACACATAGCAGCTTGCGTGTAGTGCGCGATCATCATGCCGGAGTGGACGCCGGCATCCTCGGTGAGGAACGGCGGGAGCCCGTGGGATCGTTTGGCGTCGAGCATGCGGTCCGTGCGGCGCTCGGCAATGGCTCCGATCTCGGCGGCGGCGATGGCGAGGAAGTCACACACGAATCCGAGGGGCGCACCGTGGAAGTTGCCGCACGACTCGACCCGGCCGTCAGGCAGGATCATCGGGTTGTCGATGGCGGACACGAGCTCGCGTCCGGCCACGAGCGTCGCATGCTCGATCGTGTCTCGCGCCGCGCCGTGGACCTGCGGTGTGCAGCGCAGAGAGTAGGCGTCCTGCACCCGTGGATCGCCCTCGCGATGCGACTCCTTGATGGGCGAGTCGGCCAGGAGCCGGAGGATGTTGGCCGCACTTGCCGCCTGTCCGGGGTGCGGGCGGATGAGATGCAGGTCCGGATGGAATGGACGGTCGGTACCGAGCAGTGCCTCAATCGTCATGGCCGCGCTGATGTCCGCGGTCTTGGCCAGACGGCTAAGGTCTTCGAGGGCGAGGAGCAGCATGCCGAGAATCCCGTCGGTGCCGTTGATCAGGGCCAGGCCTTCTTTGGCCCGCAGCACGAGCGGCTCTCGGCCGAGACTTGTAAGCGCCGTGATCGCAGGCACCTCGACTCCCGCTGGATCGTGCACCGAGCCTTCGCCGAGCAGGGCGAGCGCAGCATGCGACAGGGGCGCGAGATCGCCGCTCGCGCCGAGCGAGCCGTGCTCGTACACAAGCGGCGTGTAGCCGGCGTTGAGCAATGCCAGCATCTGCTCGACCACTAACGGACGTACACCGGAGTAACCCATCGAAAGCGAGCGTGCCCGCAGCAACACCATGGCGCGCACGACTTCGCGCTCGACGAGCGGACCCATACCCGCCGCGTGCGAGCGGATGAGTGACCGCTGCAGCTCCTCCCGCCGGTCGGCCGCGATGGGAGTGGTGGCCAGCGACCCGAAGCCTGTCGACACGCCGTACACGGGGTCGTCGCCGGCGGCGAGGCGTTCGACGATCGCAGCCGACGCGAGCATTGCCGCGGTGGCGGATGGCGCCACGGTCACCGTCGCGTCCCGGCGGGCGACGGCAACAACATCCTCTGCGTGCAGACCATCGCCGGTAAGGATGATCGAGTCGGAGACGCTCATCCGGCCACCGTCTGGTTCATCGCGGCACGGGCCTCATCTCGTATTGAGCCGAGGACGTGTTCGTAGAGCGCGCGGAACTCGGGTGAGGTGACCAGTTCATGGCTCCGAGGTCGGCCGAGCGGGATCGGGATCTGCTCCTTGATCCGGCCGGGGCGGTTGGTCATGACGAGCACGCGGTCACTCACGAAGATGGACTCTTCCACGTCGTGGGTGACGAAGAGGACCGTGAGGCGATGGCGGTCCCACACCTCTGTGAGCAGCTCCTGCATCATGCGCCGGGTGAGCGCGTCGAGGGCACCGAAGGGCTCGTCCATGAGCAGGATGCGGGGCCGATACGCGAGTGAGCGCGCGATGGCGACGCGTTGCTTCATGCCGCCCGAAAGCTCGGCCGGGTAGCGGTCGGCGAAGTCGGCAAGACCGACCAGGTCGAGCTGTTCGCGGGCGCGGGCGGCACGCTCGGAACGATTGATCGGCTCCTGGCGGAGGCCGAACTCGACGTTGGCCAGCGCAGTAAGCCAGGGGAAGAGCGTGTAGCTCTGGAACACGACACCGCGGTCGCGGCCGGGCCCGTCGATGGGCTGGCCGTCGAGCATCACCGTGCCGGCAGTGGACGCTTGCAACCCGGCAACGATGGAGAGCAGGGTGCTCTTGCCGCAGCCCGATGCGCCGACAATGGAGACGAACTCACCTTCGGCGATGGAGAGGTCGACGCCGTCAAGTGCGACGACCGAACCCCGGCGCGAGGTGAAGGCCTTGCGCAGTCCCGTGATCTCGACGGCGTTGGTGCCCGAACCGGCGTTCACCGCCGTACCTGCTCGTGCCGGAACATCCGTCGCCCGGCGGCTCGCAGCCCCTGATCCGTGACAAGGCCGATGACGCCGAGCACCAGCAGGTAGCCGACGATCTTGTCGTAGGTGAAGAACTTGCGGCCGAGGTCGATCGCGTGACCGAGGCCGTGGTTGGCGTTCACCGTCTCGGCCAACACCACCCACGTCCACGCCCATCCGAGCGCGAGCCGGTTCGAGTCCCACATCCGCGGCGCCGCAGCCCGCAGCACGATCGAGCGCAGGATCGACATCTCCGACAGCCCGAGCGTGCGGCCGGTGTCGATCAGCTCCGGCGGCACGCGCTTCACATCATCGGCCACCATCAGTACCTGCTGGAAGAACGTGCCCATCCAGACGATGAACCACTTCTGCCGCTCGTCGACGCCGAGCCACACGATCGAGAAGCTCACGAAGCCGGTCACCGGCATGTACCGGATGAACTCGCTGAACGGAACGATCCCGGCCCGCCATCGCGGAAAACAGCCGGCGAGGATACCCAGCGGGACGGCCAGGACGGTTGACAGTGCGAACCCGATGGCGATACGTACGACCGACGCAGATACGTCGGGCCAGAATGTGCCGTCGCGGATCTCGCGGATGACGCGCCCGACAGACTGCCCTGGCGACGGCGGGAACCCCTTCGGCGCAACTGCGGCAGCGAACAGCCACAGCCCGACGAACGTCGCGAACGTAAGCACAGTTACGAGTAGGCGATGGGGCGCGTCGATTTCCGTGAAGATCCCGCGGCGTGTCCGACGAGGCGGCACGGGGTTCCTGCGCGTCAGTTCAGACTCAGCTCAGACCAGACCAGACCAGACCAGACTCAGCGCAGCGCGTCGAGCGGTGTCGTGTCGATGATCGTCGTGGTGTCGACAGGCTTGGTGATGATTCCGGCATCGGTTGCCGCCTTGAGCACGGCTGGGAGCGTCTTGGTGGAGAAGTCGCCGGCCAGAAGTGCCTTGGCCTCGGCCGTTGTGTAGAGCTTGACGCCCTTGAAGGCCAGGTCGAGCTCGCCCGGCTTGGCCCCCACACCGGTGCTGATGATGTCCTGCGCCGCCTTCGGGTTCGAGTTGTACGAGTCGATCGCCTCGCCGAGGCTGACGAGCAGGCCATGGATCTGGCCGGGCTTCGACTTCAGCACCTCATCACGGACGACGAACACGTCGGAGACGATTCCCGGGATGTTGCTCGCCGGGTAGAGCGATGCGAAGTCGGTGTTCTTCGCCAGGAAGGGTGTGATGTACGGCTCGTACGTGACCCCGACGTCCACCTGCCCCGACTGCAGTGCCGCGGCGACATCGGCGGCCGGCAGCTTGACGGGCGTGATGTCGGCCAGCGTCATGGCGTTGGCCGCGAGCGCGGCGTTGAGCAGAAGATCGGAGGTGGTTCCCTGCTCGTACGCAACCTTCTTGCCTTTGAGGTCGGCGATCGACTTGATCGACTTCTTGGCGATGATGGCGTCGGCGCCGTTTGACTGGTCGAGCAAGGTGACGATCGTGATCGGCGTACCCTCGCTCTTCAGCCGAAGTGCGGTGTGGGTTGCGATGTTCGCCCCGTCGAGCTTGCCGGCCACCAGCGCGGCGTTGATCTCGTCATCGGTGGTGAAGGTGGCGATCTTCACGTCGATGCCGTTGTTCGCGAACAGTCCCTCCCTGTCGGCCACGAGCCATCCGCCGTAGCCGAGCCACGGCTCGATCCCCATCTGGAACGTGCCATCCTCCGGCAGCGGGAAGCTGGCCGCCGCAGCGGTGTCGGCCGGTCCGGCGGCGACGGTGGTCTCGGCCGCGGGGGTGGTCTCCGCGGCGGCAGTGGTGTCGGTGGCCGGTGCCGCGCTGGTATCGGCCGGTGCGGCCGTTGTTTCGACCACCGGCGCGGCGGCGGTGTCGGTGGCCTTGTCCTTGCTGCACGCGGTGGCGACGAGGGCGAGGACGGCGAATGCGACTGCCGCGGTGCGTAGCGTGCGGCTGCTGTGACCGGAGAACGGGTACCGGGGCATGGAGCGCTCTTTTCGGGTGCGTCGTTGGGGCCGAGCCAACTCAGCCTACTGCCGGCTCCCCGGTGCCCGAGGCGGCTGGTACCTGGCCTGGGTCGTTGCAGTAGGAACGTCGTTGCGAGTCGGGTAGGCGCGGCCGCTGGACCGGTGTCGCACGCCGATGACGCGTTCGTCGCACGCGGAGATCGATACGGCCGCGCCCACCTGCGCCGACCAGGGAGGAACTGGTGGCGCAGTGCCCTGTCCATGGACGATCGCCGTTCAACGACCTCTCGAAGGATCTCGCCGGTCGTGGCCAGATCTCGTCGCGGCCGTCAAAATGAGGCGAAGGGAGTCTCCGTCCATGCCACCGCGTTCTTTGACGACTTCTGCACCGTGGCGGTGCAGAAGTCTTCGATGTTCGCGGCGTCAGGCCGGTTCCGTCGCGGCGTCAGGCCGGTTCAGTCGCGGCGTCACGCTCAGCGCAGACGGATACGCACCGCGTTCGCATGTGCCGGGAACCCCTCGTGGTCGGCCAGCGCGATGACGCTCGGCGCCATGCGCCGCATGGCCCGCTCGTCGGCCTGCGCGACTGCCGTCCGTTTGAGGAACGCTTCGGCTGTGATGCCGCTGGCGACGTTGGCGAAGCCGCTCGTGGGCAGCGATGCCGGGCAGCCGATGATGAAGTTCGCCGAAGAGATCGTGGTGTGCTGGCCGAGGAGGATCTCGCCCGCGGTATGCAGGAGGCCGAGGGTGGCTTCGTCGTCGGTGGTGACCACCTGCATGTGCTCCGGACCGAACGTGTTCGCCAGAGCAGCCCCCTCTTCGAGGGAGTCGACGAGCAGGCAGCCACCGTTCGTGCCGAGTGACGCGGCCGCCGCCTCGCGACGTTTGTCCGGAAGGGCCCCGATCTGGATCGTAAGTTCACGTTGGGTTCTCTCGACCAGCGCACGGCTGGTCGTGATGAGCAGCGACGTGGAATCGGTGCCGTGCTCGGCCTCGTTGAGGAGGTCGGCCGCAAGACGCACCGGATCGGCGGTGTCGTCGGCCAGGATCAGCGACTCCGAGGGGCCGAGCAGCATCATCGTGGAGCACCCGTAGCGCTGCACCTCGATCTGCGCACAGGTGACAGCCGGCGAACCCGGCCCGACGACCTTCACGACCTTGGGGATCGATTCGGTGCCGAACGCAGCTGCGGCGATGCCTGCCGGACCATTGGCTCGAAACACCTCGCGCAGGCCCAGTTCGTCCGCCACGACCAAGGTCGCGGCGTCGACCTCACCTGAGGATGAGCCAGGGACCGGTGGGGTGATGACGATGCACGTCGGCACCTTCGCCACCGTTGCCGGCGTACCGATTTGTGCGAGGACACTTGGATAGCTGGCCTTGCCACTGGGGCAGAACAGCCCCACCGAGGCGATAGGCGAGACCTTCTCGCCGACCCGTAGGCCCGGCTCGCTCTCGAACCACCAGTCCTGCGCTTTGCGGGCCATCACCTCGTCGTTGAAACGGCGTATGTGGTCGATCATGTCCCGAATGGCGACGAGAACTCCCTCACCAGTCGCCGTCCTGGCGGCTGCGAACTCTGCCTCTGATACCCGCAGACGGTCTGCGGCGACATCCACCCCGTCGAAGTCGCGCAGGGCGCGGCTCACGGCTTCGTCGCCGTTCGCACGGACGTCGTCGATGATGCGGCCGATGCTCGTTTTGAGCTCGGGCGAGAAGATGGCGCCGATGCCGCGGCCCATGATCTGCGCGCGTACGTTCTCGGGCGTGTCCTTCCAGACGAGGACCCGCATGACCGGTGCTTCAGGCACTTCTACCTCCGTCGATGGTGATGACGCCGCCAGTCATGTACGCAGCGGCGGGTGAGAGCAGGAAGGCGACGAGCGTGGCCAGTTCGTCAGGATCACCGAAACGCCCGGCCGGTATCAGCCGACGGATCTCCGCCGCGGTGGCCGGATCGTTCAGGTACGGGTCGGTCATGCGGCTCGGGAAGTAGCCGGGCGCAATCGCGGTCACGGCGATGAACGGTGCGAGCTCGATGGCCAGTGTCTTGGCCAGCGCGATCACGGCGGCTTTGGACGCGTTGTAGTCGGCGAACAACGCTTCTGGGCGGATCGCGTTGACCGAAGCGTTGAAGACCAGCGACCCGGAGGCCGGCTGTTGCGCAAGCATCGCCCGCGCCGCGTGCTTCGCCACCAGGAATGCGCCTCGGATGTTCACGTCGAGCACACGGAGGAAATGATCCCCGTCGAGATCGACGGTGGGAACACCGAGCCCATCGATGCCGGCGTTGACGAATACGCCCGCGATCGGGCCCAGCGCGCTCACCATTTGGGCGCACGCGGCCATCACCGTGGGCTCTTCGGTGACGTCGCAGACCGAGCCACCGTCGGCTGCGCCGGCTTCGATCGCGGCCGCTACGCCGTCGGCAGTGGTTCCCAGCACCCACACGGTGAAACCACCATTGCGAAGATGTCGGGCGGTGGCCAGTCCGAGCCCGCTCGTGCCGCCGCTGATGAGGACCGATGCCACGCACCGACCCTAATCCCCTCATCCGGTCACTGATCCGGGGTGATTTCACCAACATTGACGACCCGTTCAGATCACGGAGAGGTACCGTTGCAGCATGAAACGCTTCCTCGTACGG
>JAYTFI010000376.1:0-15393 GCA_043734485.1 Acidimicrobiales bacterium
CGAGCGACTTCCCGTTGATCAAGGAGCATGGTTCGAAACCTATCGCCCGCCGAACAGTTCGTACATGGCGATGGCCGCGGCGCTGGCCACGTTGAGGGAGTCGACATGTGGACTGGTAGGGATGCGGATGCGGTGCATGGCCGCCGCCATCGTCGCCTCGGTCAGGCCGGTCGACTCGGTGCCGAGGATGAGCGCGAGCCGCGCAATCGGTTCCGTCCGGAACGACGGCAGCGCAGTCGCCTCGGAATGCGGCGTGAGGGCGACTGTGGTGAAACCGGCCGTATGCAGCTCGGTGATGAGGTAGTCACCGTTCGGTACGCGCGCATAGGGGACGCTGAGCACCCACCCCATCGACGTGCGCACCGCCTTGCGGTACAGCGGGTCGCCGCAGTGGGTCGAGAGGAGCACGGCGTCGGCTTCGAAAGCGGCGGCATGGCGGAAGATCGCGCCTACGTTGTCCGGGTCGACGACGCCCTCGAGCGCGACGATTCTTCGACAGCCGGCCAGGAGCGCAGCCGGTTCGGGCAGCACGACCCGCTCCGCTAGTGCAAGTGCGCCCCGATGGAGGGCGAAGCCGACGACGGCGTCCACCACCGCCTGCGAGGCGACGAATGCTGTGGCCTCGACCGGTCCGAGACGCTCGCGTAGCCGGACCGCGCGCTTCGTGGTGAGCAGCAACGACCGAACCGGAAAACGCCGCTGCACGAGTCGTTCGATGACGAGCTCGCTCTCGGCGATGAAGGTGCCATGCACGCGCTGCACGACGTCTTTGAGATTGCGGTAGTCATCGAGGCGCGAGTCGGCGGGGTCGTCGATCTCCACGAAGTGGACCATGACGTTCGCGGTCTTCGGTTGTTCGGGTTGAGCGATCGATGGCAGTCGGGCGGGAGTCAGCGCAGCCGGGCGAGACGCTCGGCCGCAGCGTCGAGCGTCTCGATCCGCTTCGGGAACGCGAAGCGGATCTTGCCGCCGCCCTTGCCGGGCGCATCCGGTCGGTAGAAGCTCGACCCGGGCACGCCGGCCAACCCGATCTCTTTCACCAGCCGGATCGCGAACGCCTGATCGTCGGCCGCAGGGTCGTGGGCGGTCGTATCGCACAGCACGTAATACGCGCCGTCTGGCACGTTCACGCCGAACCCGGCGTCACGCAGTGCCCCGCAGAGCTTGTCCCGACGTTCGAGGTAGTGGCCGGCGAGACCCTCGTAGTACGACGACGGCAGGTTCATCGCTGCGATGCCGGCCTCCTGCAGCGGTGCGGCGGCGCCGACGGTGAGGAAGTCATGCACCTTGCGGATCGCTCCGGTGAGCGTCGGCGGCGCAATGGTCCAACCGATTCGCCATCCCGTCACCGAGTAGGTCTTCGAGAGGGCGTTTATGGTGACGGTGCGATCCTCCAGCCCGGCCACCGTCGCGGGTGGGATGTGGCCACCGGCGCCGAGGTAGTGGATGTGCTCGTAGATCTCGTCGCTGATGACGACCACGTTCCAGCGTTGGCACAGGTCAGCAATCACTGACCATTCGGCGGCCCCGAACATCTTCCCGGTGGGGTTGTTCGGCGAGTTGACGATGATCGCCCGGGTCTTCGGACCGAATGCTGCTCGCAGCTCCGCTTCGTCGAAGGTCCACTCGGGCTCGCGCAGCGAGACGTAGCGGGGGATCGCGCCCGACAGGATGCAGTCGGGGCCATAGTTCTCGTACCACGGTTCGAAGACGACGATCTCGTCGCCCGGCTCGACGATGGCCAGGCACGTGGCGATCATCGCCTCGGTGGCCCCGCACGTGACGCACAGTTCCGTGTCGGGGTCGACCTGCCAGCCCGGGTAGGTCCGTGCCACCTTGCCCGCGATGGCCTCGCGGAACGCCGGGGTGCCCCACGTGACCGCGTATTGGTTCACGTCCCGATCGATCGCGTCCTTTGCTGCCTCCTTCAGCTCGGTCGGGCACGCGAAGTCGGGGAAGCCCTGTGCCAAATTGACCGCGCCGTGTGCGTTTGCCACGCGGGTCATCTCTCGTATGACGGACTCGGTGAAGGACTGGGCGCGGGTGCTGATGCGGTCGACAGGGCCGGGCATGGGCGAGAGCATCGCATGCTCGCGCCGACCGGAAACGAGGCCTCACAGTCCCGGCCACCCGGACGAGTCGACGTGGTGCACCTTCACGCAATCGTCAAGAATCGGTATTCACATCTGGTCATCCGTACGCCTACGATCTTCCGATGCGTACTTCCCCCACGCCTTCCTGCGTTCGTCGCGCCAGGCTCGCCGTCGCGATCCTTGCGAGCGCTTCGGTTTTCGGCGTTGCTGCCAGCCAGACGTTCGCGCACGCCGACGACGGCGTGATCGTCCTGCCGAACGTACCGACGACGGTTGCGCCGACCACGACGGTCCCCCCCACGACGACCGTCGCGCCCGTGACTGCGCCGCCGACGAGCGTGCCGACCACCGACGTCACGACCACGACGGCGGCGCCCGTCACTACACCGCCGACAACCCCAGCAGTGTCGATTCCGACAGTCACCACGACCCCACCGCCGACGACGAAGAAGCCGACGCCGAAGGATCCGGGCAACCCGAACGCCAACGGTACGACACGAGTGGAGGTCGACATCAGCCAGCAGCGCCTCTACGTCTACAAGGGCGGCGACCTCTACCGGTCGATCCACGTGTCGACCGGATCGGGGAAGCATTACTGCACCAAAGGCAAGTGCGGCACGGCCCATACGCCACGCGGACGGTTCCGTGTCTACAACCGCATCAACGGATGGCGGACGTCGTTCCTTGGGCGCCTGTACAACCCGCTCTACTTCTCGGGCGGATTTGCTATCCATGGCGCCGCTTCGGTGCCGAACTACCCGGCCTCGCACGGTTGCGTCCGGGTCACGATGGCCAACGCCCGATGGCTACCGAGCGCTATCCCCAACGGCGCCCCCGTCTGGGTCCACGACTGAGCTGACCCCGGCTCGCGGCTCGCTTTCTCGCCGGGCGGCGATTTCCCGAAGCCCGCCCGGCGTTCAGCTTTGCGCCTCCAGGCGCAAAGCCGAATCCTTGTAGCTTCAGGCGGGTGGCGGCAGGATCTTTCGCTCGATCAGCTTGCGAAGCCAATACCGGAACGTCTCCTCGGTGTCATAAACCTGGCCGAAGCCGGCCTGCTTGATCTTGACCGTGCTGACGAATGCCGCTGGCAGTCCCCCCTCGGCACCGTAGGCGAAGCAGAAATCTGCGTAGTGGTGGGACTCACCGATGAGCTGATCCATCGTCACCGGACGGAGGCCGTGTTTGGCAACGATCTTGTCCCACACGCCAGCTTTGGACGGGAGATATTCAGCCAGCTTGATTGGCTCGTCCTGACCGACCTCCACACCGAGTTCATCCGCCATCGCAGGCCACAGGTCACGCCACTCGAACACCTCACCGTTCGTGAGGTTGAACGTCTCGCCTGCAGCCGCCGGTGAACTGGCGCCCCACACCAACGCATCGGCCACGAGCCGAGTGTCAACGGCCTCCCACACCCACGACGTCCCGCCCGGGAAGCTGAACCCCAGACCTTCCTCCCGGCGGATGGCGGCATACGCGCCGATGATCGGGGGCAGGTTCATCACCACGCCGTAGTTGGGCCCCACCACGAGTTGCGGTCGCCAGATGCTGAACGCCCAGCCGCCCTTGGCCGCCATCTCCCGGATGTAGTCCTCCTGCAGCCAGTAGAAGTTCTCGTGCGGATCGCGTGCGTAGCGCTCCCTACCCGGAATCCTCATCGGGTGCAGGTGGATGCCATAAGCCTTCGTCCCCTGCAGCACGCTCACGTGCCGCAGACCCTTCGCGCTCATCGCCAACGGTTCCATCAGGTTCTTGAGCATGACCAGGTTGGTCTGCATCTGATCCTGCTCGCTCCATCCGGCAATCAGCCCCGGTTTCTCGTAGACTGCCGTGTAGACGACATGGGTGACGCCGGCAAAGGATGCAGCCGACGCCGCGCATGCCGCCTGATCCTGCAGGTCCAATGCGACGTGTCGGAAGGCAACCTTGCTCTCCACCTCCGGCTTTCGTCGAGACACGGCGATCACTTCGTAGCCGGCCCCCAAGAAGCTCTCGACGGCAGCCGCCCCCACCAGGCCGCTAGCCCCTGCGATCAGTACGGTTTCAGACATTGTGCTCTCCTCTCCCGCACGCTGAAACCGGCATCGGACCCAGCTGCGACGGCACTCCGTGCCGACTCGCAAATCTACAGAACCGTTGACACAGAACAAAACCGAGAGGATACGCTCGCCGCATGTCGGTTAGCGCCGCTATAATCTAAATTCGCGCAGGCTGAATTCAGTCATATACTTTTTCCTTCGTTCCTTGCCAGCGAATTTTGCGGCACGGTTCATTCAAAAGGAACGCCGTTTCGGGCGACAGCCCGCAGAGTGGCTGAAGGACATCCGCTCCGACTCCCGCGTCGGCCTGTCCAGCGACGAGGATACGATTGCGTGCCGCAAGGTGACGGTAGCAACCGGCAACCGGCATCTGGCACCGCCAGTACGACGTCGATGGCACGCCCATGGTACAACTCGCTGGTTCAACCCTCGCGCAAACAAACCCACACAAGGAGACGCAACATGAGCACTACCGAACAAGAACCGTCACTGGACCGACTGCTCAAGGATTCACCGAAGAATTGGGGCAAGTGGGGACCCGACGACGAAGTGGGGAGCCTGAACTACCTCACGCCCGAGGTGATCCTGAAGGCGGCGGGGTCGATCAAGCAGGGCAAGGTGTTCACGCTGCAAGTGAAGATGGCCAACCCGGAAGGAGATCCCGTGTGGCCCGGGCGCAGCGGCGCGGTCCGGACCACGGTGATCGACGAGGGCCACTACATCGCCGGTAAGGGAGTGGACTTTGCAGGTGGCGCGCATTACGCCGACGACTACATGACGTGCTTCCTGCAGGGCAGTACCCAATATGACGCACTCGGTCACGTGTGGTACGACGGCCAGATCTGGAACGGTTACGACGCCAAGACCACCATCGGCGGTCTGGCCAAGGCCAGTGTGCTGCCCCTTGCCGAAAAAGGGATCGTGGGTCGAGGGATCCTGCTCGATATGGCGAGGTTCCGCGGCAAGGACGTGCTTGACGTAGCGGAGACATTCACACACGAGGACCTGATGGCCTGTGCCAAAGCGCAAGGTACGGAGATCCTGCCCCGGGACATCCTTGTCATCCGCACGGGATGGATCGGCAAGTTCTACAAAGTCACCCGGGAGGAGTTCTACGGCAACTTCGTGGAACCGGGGCTGACCCACAGCGATGCGCTCGTGCGATGGTTCCACGAGATGGAGATTCCCAACCTCGTCACCGACACCATCGCCAATGAGGTTACGGTAGATCCAGTGTCAGGCGTTGTCTTGCCGTTGCACAACGCGCTGATGCGCAATCTGGGCGTGACCCTGACGGAGATCTGCTGGCTCGACGACCTCGCGGCCGATTGCGTGGCCGATGGCCAGTGGACGTTCCTCTACGTTGCCGCGCCGCTCAAGGTGGTTGGTGGCACCGGCGCCCCTGTCAATCCCATCGCCATCAAGTAGCGCCGATGTCCGATCGAGGAGAAATCATGTACGCAGAGCGACCCTGGCTTCGCCAGTATCTACCGGGGATGCCCTCGGACATCGAGATTCCCTTCGAATCGGGCCTCGACATGTTCAAGGCCGCCGTTCGGACATCGGCGGACCGTCCGCTTGTCCACTACTTCGGCCGAACGCTGTCGGTCGGAGAAGTCGATCGACACACGGATGCATTGGCGGCGGCATTCGTCGAACGCGGGTTCACCCACGGCGAACGCGTAGCGCTCTATCTCCAGAACGTTCCCCAGTTCTTCCTGGCCGTCATCGCCACTTGGAAAGCCGGAGGCATCGTGGTGTCGGTGAACCCCATGAACAAGGGGCGTGAATTGGCATACGTCCTTGAGGACTCCGGTGCCACAGTGCTAGTGACCCTCGAGTCGCTGTACGCAGAAGTGGCGCGCGACGTGGTGTCGAACGGCACGTCGGTTCGCACTGTCATCACCACCAGCGAGCTCGACTTCCTGGGCGACGAGCGACCCAGCGTGATGGCGGCATCAGTGAAGACCCCCCAGAACGGCACGCTCGACCTCGTGGACCTAATAGCCGCACACGACGGGCAGCGGGTGCCTACCCCTACATTGCGCAGTGATGAGGTGGCCTTCCTCACCTACACATCCGGCACCACCGGTCCCCCGAAGGGGGCCACCAATACGCACCGCAACGTCGTGTTCAACTCGGAGGCCTACAAGACCTGGATGTCGCTCACTCCGGACGACATCGTCTTGGGCGTGGCGCCGCTGTTCCACATCACCGGGCTGATCGCCCACCTCACGGTGGCGTTGTTGGTACCCATGCCCGTCATATTGGGGTACCGCTTCGACCCTGCCACCACACTCGATCTCATCGAGCGTTACCGACCGACTTTCACGGTGGGCGCCATCACGGTGTACATCGCGTTGATGAACGACCCATCGTGTGCCGGACGCGACCTTTCCTCGCTCACGAAGGTGTACAGCGGTGGGGCGCCGATCGCACCATCGGTGGTCGAGCGCTTCGAGCGGGAAGTGGGCGCGTACATCCACAACATCTACGGACTCACCGAAACCACATCTCCTTCCCACGGCGTGCCGATGGGAGCTCGATCGCCCGTGGACCCAACGTCAGGTGCGCTGTCGGTCGGTGTGCCGATCTTCAACACGATCGTGCGCATCATCGACGAGCAGGGCAACGACGTACCGGTGGGCCAGATCGGCGAGTTCGTCACCAGTGGGCCGCAGGTGGTGACCGGCTACTGGAACAAGCCGGAGGAGACCGCGCACGCCCTGCCGGGCGGCGATCTCCACACAGGTGACGTCGGCTTCATGGACGAAGAAGGATGGTTCTATGTCGTCGACCGGAAGAAGGACATGATCATCGCCTCCGGCTACAAGGTGTGGCCACGTGAGGTGGAAGACATGCTCTATCAACATGCCGCCGTGCGCGAGGCGGCGGTCGTCGGTGTACCCGACGAGTATCGCGGCGAAACCGTGAAGGCTTTCGTCAGTCTCCGCCCTGGTGCCACCGCCGACGAAGCGGAATTGATCGCGTTCTGCAAAGAGCGGATGGCCGCGTACAAATACCCTCGCTCGATCGAGTTCGTCGACGAACTTCCGAAGACGGTGACTGGCAAGATCCTACGCCGGGAGCTCCGCGCACAGCCGACGAATTAGTCCCGTTCCAGCTCCGCGTCTAGCGCCCCTGTTACGGCCGAGAGCGATCACCATTCGAGCGTGACGCGGGTCCTCAGGGAGACGTGCCAGGCGGGTAGTGACACACATGAATATCAAGCCCGGTGTCGGCTGCGAGACGAGCCAACTCGACTTTCCACAACCGGTTCCGGTATGAACCCCGATGTCATACACGCCGTATGGGATCGCCTTGGGCCTGTTCGGATCCGGGAAGTCGTGCGTCCCGGCCTTCTCCGGCTTCCCTTTCGGCCCCCGCTGCCGGCCCCCGTTCTTGTACCCGGGCGTGTCCTGCACCCCTTCCAGCCTCTTCACCGTCGCATGCATCCGATAACCCATATCGCTCAGCAGGCCATGCACCGTCATATGCGACACGTGATGCCCCATCCCCACCACCACCCTCACGCCGAACCCGACCCGAAACCACCACACCCGGCGTCAACCTCCCTCGCCCCATCCATCACCGTCGAACGACTCATGCCCGACACCCGCGCCACCAACGTCGGCCCACCCCGCCCCCAACAGGCGAGCCGCCGCCCCCGCCAACAACCGCCGCTGCCGCTAATCCAACACCAACACCAGGCGGCCCCGCGCCAGGCCCGCCGCTATCAAACTCGGTGCACCGCGGCGAACCTGACGGGGTCCGGGGCCGGGGCCACAGGTGGACGCGGGTTCTGACGTGTGCGACGTTCACCGCGGTAGGAGTTGTACGGTCATGGCGATCACCTCGTCGAGGGGAGAACGCACAGCCACCTCGTTTTGCGACTTCGGGAACGCGTGTTGTAACTTCTCTCGAAGTAGATGTGTGACCCCTTTCCGCCTCGCTCACACCGGCGAGATGAATTTCGAGGGGTTGTTGTTCGCTAGGGCCAACCGGCCGCAGGGGGGATTCGATGTGCTCGTCGCTGACGGATCCGTACTTATTCGACTTTGGACCCAGGACGAGGCGCGCGCTTTGCCCGAAGCCAGTGGCCGGGTTTAGCTCGACACAAGCGAACTGCGAACTTTGTTCGCCCTCTATCACATCCAAATAGCCAAACAGGAGTGACTGATGTCAAATAATGATCACCTCGACCCTGAGGGAAGCGAATCGGAAGGCCTGACCCGTCGACAGTTGCTGCACCGCCTCGGAATAGTGGGAGTGGGCGCGGCGCTGGTGCCCGGCCTTGCGCTCGACGCCGCATCGGCCGCCACGAAGACCCCCGCCAAGTCCAAGGCCGCCGCCAGCAACGCGGGAACGCAGCTCGCGAAGATGCTGAAGATCGACCCCAAGTACGCGGCCAAGGGGATGGACTTCTCTGTCGGCGCCGTGCTCGCCCTTTCGGGAACCGGGTCGTTTTACGGAAAGACGATGTCGCGAGGCACCGACCTGGCCGTCCAACACATCAAGGCTGCAGGCGGCCCCAACTTCAAGGTGATCTACAAGGACCACAAGTCGGGCGACGCAGCCGCCGGGCAGACCGCCGTCACGGAACTCGGAGCGGCCGGTGTCCCGGCCAAGTTGGCCAGCTACGTCGACGACCTCGGCGCCATGTTCCAGGGCACCGAGCAGTACAAGATGTTCACTCTCGACGGCGGCGGTGGGACGAGCATCTTCGGGCAAGGAAAGCCGTACCTCTGGGGGACTCGTGCGATCACACCGAACGATCCCATGCCGGGCCTGTTCCAGTATCTTCACAAGGCCGTGCCCGCCGCTAAGAGCGTCGGCTTGATGGGATGGGACATCGGCGAGCCCGCTAACTCGATCATCAAGAAAGACGTGCTGGCCAAGATCGCTGCTGGGGGGTATTCGCACAACGGCCTCTACGAACTGGTGCCAATCGGCAATCAGGACTTCTCGCAGGTGCTGCCGAAGATCAAGCAGAACGAGCCTGACATCCTGCTCCTCTCGACTTACGGCCAGGATCCCGGTTCGTTCGTGAACCAGTCGGTCACGAGCGGCATCAAGTCGACCATCATCGGCTTCGAGTTCACCCCCGACGGCCTGAACGCCTCGAAGGGCACTTACGACAGTGTCGGATATACCTTCGCCTACGACTACTTCGATGCCAGCACCCCGGTGAGCCCGCTCGCAAAGCTGTTCGTGAGTGAGTTCAAGGCGAAGTATGGCGAGCTACCCGATTTCTACGCCGCCAACTTTTACGAGAATATGCTCGTACTATGGGAGGTCATGCGCCGCACGCTGAAGAAGGGCGGCAACCCGAAGAAGGGCGAGCAGCTCGACGCGTCGCTACGCGACAACCTCACCGTCGTGAGCGTCTACGGCGGCGATGCCAGCACCGTCGGCACCTTTACCCTCGACCCGACAACACACTCCGTCGTCAAGCGGGCTATGGGCGTGTTCGAGTACAAGGGCGGTAAGGTCACACCCAAGGCCACGTTCGGTATCGACGCCGTCGGTTACAAGCTCGCCTGAAAATTCGCTTGCTCGTGGGGCGCCCGGCGGGCGCCCCACGACGGTGAGACATCAGCAAATCGAACGAACCCAACTGTGTATATCGCCACCATAACATTCCAACAATTCATCCAACTCACCGTCAATGGCGTGATCAACGGTGCCGGATATGGACTTCTCGGCGTCGGCTTCGCGTTGATCCTCGGGGTGACCGGGCGCTTCCACTTCGCGTTCAGCTTCACCTATACCCTGGCTGCCTACCTGATCTACACGTTGCACAACCGGGGGGCGCATCTAAATCTGTGGTTAGCGCTCGCGCTAGGCCTCGGGCTCGTCACTGCGCTCGGCGTCGGCATCGAACGCTATGTGTACCAACCGTTGGCCATGCGTGCCGGTGCCACTGCGCTGTTGGCCATCTTCGTGGCGGCACTCGGGATCGGCATCGCCGGTGAGAACCTGATCCGCCTGTTCTGGGGGTCGTCGAGTCAGCCCCTCACCGGTCTCGCGCAGAAGCCGATCCGCCTGTTCAACGACCGCGCCATCTTCTTGAACTACGACGTGTATCAAGTGTTGAGCGCGGTGGCGCTGGTACTGATCCTGGCGGCCCTGCTGCGCTTCTCGCCATTGGGGCGAGCCATAAAGGCAACGCGCGGAAACCCCGAGATGGCCCAGATCATCGGCATCAACCCGCGCATCATCTACATGGTGTGCTTCGCCACCGGCACGCTGTTCTCGGGTGTCGCTGCCTTCTGGTACGCCATCAAGTTCTCGGTAATCCCCGATATGGGACTCCGGCCCGTCATCTTCGCGTTCGTGGTCGCCTTTCTGGCTGGTACGGCCCGATCACCTGTACGCGTCTTCCTCGTCGGCATTGCCGTGAGTCTCATCGAACAGTGGAGCTCCATGATCATGTCGGTGCGTTGGACGCAAACCGCGGTCTTCGTGATCCTCGTCCTGTACCTGATCTCGCTCTCCGTCGATCCCAAGGCGCTGCTGGTGCGCGCCCGCGGCGGGCTTACGTCGGTGAGGGGCTGAGCAATGGAGATTTGGTTCAACTACCTCAACCTTATGCTCGTATTCGTAGTGTTCGCGTTGTCGCTCAACCTGTTGCTCGGCTATGCCGGGCAGGTCTCGGTTGCGCACGCGTCATTCGGAGCGGTCGGCGGCTACTCGGTGGGCTATTTGGCCATGGTGCATCACTGGAACTTCGTGCCTGGTGTGGTCGTCGGTATGCTCGCGGCACTGCTGTTCGGCGTGGTGGTGGCACTCTGCGCGTTGAAGCTTTCGGCCGAGTACATCATCTTGCTGACTCTTGCGGTGTCGTCGGTGATCCTCGGTGTGTTCAGCACGTTCACGCAGCTGGGCGGGAGCTACGGGCTGATCGGCATACCGGTTGCCGACCTCTTCGGATGGAAGCTCCAGAACCCTCGCGACTGGGTTCTCCCGCTGCTCGTCGTCGCCGCGATCGTGTATTTGGCCTGTTGGCGAATAGGCGAGTCGCCCTTCGGGCGTGTTCTGAAAGGCGTGCGAGAAGACGATCGGGCCACCGAGGCTCTGGGCAAGAGCGTGTTCCGCTACAAGGTTCTCGTGTTTGCCATCGCGTCGATGCTCGCCGGCCTGGCCGGTGGCCTGTACTCCACGTACCTGCACCTCGCTACGCCGGGCGTGTTCGGGTTCTCTATCTCGCTGGCTATCTTCGCCATGGTCATCTTTGGTGGGATGGCGAATCTCACAGGCTCGGTGCTCGGCGCAATTGTGGTGCAGGGCTCCCAGCCTCTGCTGGAGCGGGTTGTGAAGTTGTCGCCCGAACGGGCCGGCTTCGTGCGCCTGGCCGCCTATGGCCTGCTGCTGCTCGTGTTGATGCGGCTGCGTCCGCAGGGCGTGCTGCCCGAGGGCTTCTCCTTGTGGCGTCGGTTGCGCCGAGGAGGCAACGACCGGGGACGCATCGAAATGGTGAAAGACGTGATCCCGGCGGTGGTGTCGTTCCAGCGTGTCCACGACCGTGACGAGGAACCGTCGCACGATGACCAGGTAGCGAAGGAACAGGCGTGGGGGGTGAGTCCCGTCGTGCTGAAGGTACGGGGGTTGACGAAGCGCTTCGGTGGCATAATCGCGGCGGACGACCTCGACATCGATCTGCACAAGGGCACGGTCACTGCCCTCGTCGGCCCGAACGGTGCCGGCAAGACAACGGTGTTCAACCTGTTGACGGGGTACATCAAACCGGACAGCGGCTCGGTGCAGCTGAATGGTGTCGAGCTCATCGGTCACGCACCCAACGATGTGGCCCGACGGGGAATGGTGCGCTCGTTCCAGGATGTGCGGCTGTTCATGCGCCTTTCTTGCCTGCAGAACGTCGCCATGGCGGTGCAAGACCAGCCCGGTGAGCACCTCGGCGCCCTGTTCTTCTCGCCCCGGGCGGCGAATCAGGCCGAGATCGCAACGAAGGAGAAGGCCCTCGACTGGTTGCGGTTCGTGGGCATGGAGCAATTTGCCGATATCCCCGCCGCGGCGTTGTCATACGGGCAGTCGAAGTTGGTTGCTCTCGCTCGTGTGCTCGCCACCGAGGCCGACGTGCTGCTGCTCGACGAGCCGGCCAGCGGGATCGACACCCAGTGGGTCGAGGCGATGCTGGCGCTCATCGAGTCGCTGCGCACCCAGGGCCGCACGATCTGCATCGTCGAACATAATCTGCATGTCGTCGGCCGGCTCGCTGACCACACGTACTTCATGGAGCTCGGCTGCATCACCGCCCAAGGCACCATCGAAGAGCTCACATCGGCGCCTCGGCTGGCCGCCGCCTACTTCGGAACATGACGATGGGTGACAGAAGATGACCGTACAGGCCGATGACAATGCCGTCATCCTTTCGAGTCCGAAGGCCGACGACATGCTCGTCGTCGAAAATCTCTTTGCTGGCTATGGACGAAAGCAGGTCGTGTTCGACGTGAGCTTTCATGTCGCGCCCGGTGAAGTTGTCGCTCTGTTCGGACACAACGGGTCAGGCAAGAGCACGACCATACGCACGATCCACGGTCTGCTCACACCGCAGAGCGGGCGCGTGCAGTTCCTCGGACGTGACGTGACGGGTCACGGCACGCGCAAGAACGTCCGGGCCGGCATGGCCCTGATTCCCTCCGAGCGGTTCGTGTTCCCCGACTTGTCGGTGCTCGACAACCTGCTGTTGGGCGGCGCGAATGAGCCCGATCCGGCCCGCCGTCGCGAGCGCACCGAACAGGTCTACGAGCTCTTCCCGATCCTGCGCGAACGCGCCACGCAGCTGGCGGGCACCCTTTCGGGCGGCCAGCAACGAATGGTGAGCCTCGGCCTCCTCCTCATCGCCGGGCCGAAGCTGCTGATGCTCGATGAGCCCTCGCTGGGTCTCGCCCCGGCCATAGTCGAGCAGATCTTCTTCGCGGTGCGCGACCTCGCGCGCAGTGAGGGGCTCGGTGTGTTGCTGCTCGAGCAGAACGTGGTCCAGGCGCTGAAGATCGTCGATCGCGCCTACGTGATGCGTTCGGGCCGCGTGATACTCGAAGAGACGGTCGAGCAGATGAAGGCTCGAGATTCGTATTGGGACCTGTTCTAGTTTTAGCTAGCCGGAAGGACCAGCCATGACACTCGAACTGTCCTGCGCGTTCGCGACTTCGATGTCGACACCCGATCACGTGGCAGTTGCCGAAGCGCTCGGCTACCGCCGGGCGTGGCTGTACGACTCACCAGCGCTCTATCCCGACGTTTGGATGACCTTGACACGGGCGGCCGCCAAGACGACACGCATCGGTCTCGGCCCCGGAGTACTGATTCCAAGCCTGCGTCACCCGATGACGAACGCCGCGGCGATCGCCACGCTGGTCGATCTGGCCGGACCCGACCGCGTCTCCGTCGCCATCGGCACAGGATTCACCGGGCGCTACACGCTCGGCCAGAAGCCGCTTCGTTGGGCGTTCGTGGCCGACTACGTGCGCTGCCTGCGTGGCCTGCTGCTCGGCGAGGTCGTCGAGTGGGAGGGGGCCAAGATGCAGATGATCCAACCGGCCGGCTACGGCGCCGCCCGTCCGATCAACGTGCCCATCATCCTCGGTGCCGCCGGGCCGAAAGGCGTGGCCACCGCCAAAGAAGTGGGCGATGGCGTGTTCATGGCCGGCGGTGATCCCGTGGCCGGGTTTGCGTGGGAGGCCACCTTGCTGTTCGGGACGGTGCTCGACGAGGGCGAGACGGCGGCCTCCGAGCGGGTGATGGCGGCGGCCGGGCACGGTGCTGTCGTCTACTACCACTTCTGGAGTGAGAACGGCCGACCCATGGAGATGCTGCCCGGCGGGCCCGAGTGGCTCGACTCGTATGCCGATGTGCCGGGGGACGTGCGCCACCTCGCCATGCACGACCTCCACCTCATTGGGGTGAACGAACGGGACAAACCGTTTGTGACACCCGAGATCATCCAGGCCATGGGCGGGGCGTTCACGGCGTCCGAGTTGCGCGACCGCCTCGACACCATGGAGGCGGCCGGCATCACGGAGGTCGCCTACCAGCCCGCAGGACCCGACATCGCACGCGAACTCGAGACGTTCGCCACGGCGGCCACCGGCTGAGGCCGTTGCTGTGGTGGCTCGCCAGCGGCGAGCACCACAGCCATGGCGTCGCTACTTGATGGCGAGCGGGTTGATCGGTGAACCGACCGCAGCGGTGAACTTGATGGGTGGCGCAGTCAGGAAGAACTCCCACACACCGTCGGACTCGCAATCGGCAGCCAGTTCGTCGAGATCGAGGATCTCTCCGAGCGTGACGCCCATGTCTCGGATGAGCACCATGTGCACCGGCAGCAATTCGGTGTCGATCTCTCCGGGCAGAACCTCGATCGCCCAGTTGTCCGACGCGACCGCGGCGATCTCGTGGTCGTGGATCCACTGGCAGCAGGCGAGGCCGAGCCCGGGCTCGCCGGCCATGAACGCCGTTGCGTCTCCTTCGCGAACGAATTTGGTGCGCCAGCCGGTGCGGAACAGCAAGATGTCACCGGGCTTGACTTCGACGCCCTGCCTGGCGGCCGCAGCATCGAGGTCCTCCGGCGAGATCACCGTGCCGGCCTCGAGCCACTCGACACCTTTGAGTCGTGCGATGTCGAGGAGCACGCCGCGTCCGACGATGCCCTTGGCCTGCTTGTCGATCGAACAGTGCTTCGCGCCATGGGGTCCCACGTCGCTCGATGGGAAGCCGTTGTAGAGCTGATCGTCGTAGTACACGTGGGCCAGCCCGTCCCATTGCGAGGCTGCCTGGAGGGGCATGAACACGTAGTCGTCGGCGTAGTGGAACGCGCCCGGGAACTCTTGGTCGGCACCGGTCTCCGACATCAGTCGAACGGGGTTGATCCGTCCGCCACCAGGCTGCGGGCCCTTCGAATCGAAGGGGATTCCAAGGTCGAAGATGGCGCCGCGCTTCACCAGTCCGCTCGCGGCGACGACCCGCTCGGGCGTGATCAGATTGACGGTGCCTCGCTCGTCGGTGTCGCCCCATCTGCCCCAGTTCCTCAGCCGGGCTCCGATCTCGCGAAAATCCTGCATATCTATCCCTCATTTCGATTGAACGATCCGGTGGGCATTCTCACGCGAAAGCGACATGAACATCCACTCGACGATCGTTTGGACGTCGAACAGCAGGTTTTGTATGGTGAGCAGATAGGCGTGGGGCTGCGCAGCGGCCCGCTAGTTCACTTGCGCCGCACACATGGGGGTTGTCATGGC
>JAYTFI010000377.1:0-4900 GCA_043734485.1 Acidimicrobiales bacterium
TAGCTCCACGTCGATGTGCCGGTAGCCGGATGCCACGTCTGCCCGCCGTCGACGGACACCTCGACGCCCGCAACGACGCCACCACCGCTGTCGACCGCCGTACCGGTGATCGTGACGACCGTCCCGACTGCGACCGATGCGCCGTCGGCCGGCGCCGAGATCACCGAGACCGGCGCAATCGCATCGGTCGACTTGGTCGCGGCCACCAGACCCGATTGGCGGGTTGCGGGCTGAGAGCCCATGTCGGCGAGCACGTTCAGCGTGGCCTGCTGCATGCGCACATCCGTCGGGACCGCGACGTCAGGTCGATTCGTGTGGTAATCGTCGAGACCCCACGCCCACTGCACGGTCCCGGTACCCCAGACCAGCGCACCGCTGGGCGCCCGGTACATGGTGAGATAGTGGGTCAACGGCGCCTGGATGTAAGTCGCGCCTTCGTCCTGCAGCACCTGCGCGGCGACATTGGTGGTCTCCGACATCCGGATCAGCCCGGCCGGCCGCACGCCGTTGTCGACATCGGTGTCCCATTCGTACCCGATCGTGGCTGGTGACAGTGTGGCGGACTGCCCCGCGGCGAGCGTCGCGATGTTGGTGTTCCGCCAGATACGGAGCGATTTGTACTGGGACGGCACGCTGAGCGCGAAGTCGGCCGAGTCGAGCGGGTTGATCGCCCTGAAGAGCGTGCCGGTCAGCGCGTTTTCCGGATTGCCGCCGTTGCTCGGCGGGGAGAACCGCTTGTCCCGCCATGTCCCGGTCCATTCCGGGCTGGGGTCGATCTTGGCATTCGCGAGGGTTTCCTTGTAGCAGACCAAGGTCTTGTAGGGGGTGCCCGCGGAGTTGGGCTCCCACCGAACGCGCCAGAAGACCTCGTTCCCCGACATGAACACGATGTTGACCCCGGCATCACGGGCCGCCTCGACGCTGGCACGCATCGCGCCCGACCAGTACTCGTCGTGACCGGAGGAAACGAACACCTTGTGCTTGGTGAGCTCGGTGGGCTTGCGCTCGATATCGACGGATCCGCAGTACGAGACGTCGAAGCCATTCCGCTCGAGCCATCGAACAAGGGGATGTTCGCCGTAGAAGAAGTCGTTCTCCAGCTCGTCGATCGACGACGGACGGTTGTAGCTCACCTTCGTGGCCCGGCCCCAGTATGCGGACCCTCCGTACAGGCTGTTCCCACCCCAGGTGTTGTAGGCCTGATAGGTCGTGTCCGATGTCTTCACGAGGATGTCGCTGATCCGACCGTCGTTGCGCACAACGAAGAGGGTCCGGTTGCGGCCGCCCTGCGAGTCGAGCCGCTCGAAGTTGGCGACGTAGATCCCGGACACGGCCGAGGTCGGAACCTGCCACGACGCCGACACGGCCCAGTTGCTGCAGTCGACCAACCCGGTGACGCTGTCGACGGTCGGATTGGGCTGAGTCTGCGGAAGTGTGACCGACGGCCTCAAGTTGGCGACCCGCCGAGCGCCCTTGCCCTGGTACCAGCCGAGGCGGTACACAAGGACGCGGTAGTTCGTTGAGGCCGTTCTGATCTTGAAGCCGATGGTGTCGCCTGCATTCACCGAATACTCGGTCGCGAATCCCTCGATCGAACTGTCGAGGACCTGCGGATTCCAGTCGTCGTCCGTGCCACCGAGCGTGTTCTCGGTCGCAATCGGGTTGGTCGCGGCTGCGGCCAGTGTGGTGAATGCGGCAAGATCGCTTGCCGCCGTTCCCGCCCCGACCGCAGCGCCAACCAAGAACTTTCGGCGGGTGAAGCCTGGCCTGTCTGCGGCGGCCATCAGCCTGCATCCAGATTCCGAGACGACCGATGCCTCACGCTTTCGTGCCCTGCCCGCATGTTATTCCTCTCGCCCCAATCCGACAGAGGTAGGATTAACACCGACGCGGGAATCTGACCAGCGAATTCGGCGACTCCTCAGCAGCTCATCAGCGGCTCATCAGCGACTCCTCAGCAAGACCGCCGACCAAGGCACTCAGAGAAAATCCCCCCGCAGGGAACAAGGATAGATCTGTGTGGGCGTCGGCGCATGGATCGGACGGGGGCCAACCGGTGCAAAACGGGTTTCCTTGTCGCTCAACGGCAATCGTTGCTGGTGCGTCTTGCGGATGACGTAGCCGACGCCTCGCACCGTCTCGATCATGGGAGCGCCTGTCGTTTCGAGCTTCTTGCGCAATGCCGACACGTGGACCTCGACGACATTCGGGTCGTAGTCGCCGAAGCCCCACACCAGCTCGAGCAGGTTCCGCTTCGACATGACCAGGCCGACGTTGAGAACGAGTACGACGAGGAGTTTGAACTCGGTCACCGTCAGGGCCAGGTCGAGGGAACCACGCGTGACCGTGTGTGCGCCTTCGTCGATCTCGAGGTCGTGCAGGCGAAGCACGCTCTGGCGGCGAATACCCCATGACATCATCGTTTCGAGGCAGGCAACCAACTCGTCGATATCGAACGGTTCGACGAAAACCCCGTCGGCGCCGGCTTGGGTCGCCGCGATGCGAGCCGCCGTGGTCGAGTTGTGCGAGGCGACGAACACGACCCGTCTCGGGCTGGTGAGACGAAGCGTCGAAATCACCTTGACC
This sequence comes from Acidimicrobiales bacterium, assembly GCA_043734485.1. Lineage (GTDB taxonomy): Bacteria > Actinomycetota > Acidimicrobiia > Acidimicrobiales > JANYDT01 > JAYUDQ01. The sequence continues at coordinate 2,587 of JAYTFI010000377.1, forward strand.
GGACTCTCGCCGTTGAGTTCGACGACCACGGCATCGGGCTCGAACGTGTCGACGACGGTGGCAGAGTCGAAATTTGCCGCCTCCCCCATCACGGTGTGGCCCCTCATGGCCAACCTCGCGCAGACGAGTCGACGCCGTAACGGCGCATCATCGAGAACTAGTACTCGCCCATTCCTTAGCTCCACAGTGCACCGCCTCCCCCCACGCGGGGCTTAGGCATCGCCGTATTCGTCGGCGATAGCTCCTTGGCTCTGAGATGGGCATCGTAGGAGATCCATGGCGGGAGCGCTAGACAAAACCCCGCTTTCTTCAGCAGAACTTCAGGATTCGCGGGGGCGGATCAAAAGGGACCCTTCAGCCCAATCCCAACAGACCTTCAAGGTCGAGGAGGACACTGCTCTCCACTTGTCGGCGCGAGGCTGGCCGGGCGAACCAGATGGGGTGTCAAATGGGGCAGCGGGCGCAATTCATCGACCATCGACCGCGGCGCAGCCTCGTCCAATCACAGGAGGTGCGGCCGCAGAAGTCGGAACGGACAGTGCGCAGGCGACGTGAGTTCGGCGCCGACCTCAGCTCATTTGCGCTGGCGTGGACTCTGACGCTCGCGCCGGGGAACGGCCACTGGGCGAAGATGATCGCGTTCGTCGTGGCGCTGACCGCGCTGACGATGACGATCTCGTCGGCGGCAGGGGCGCACTGCCAGTTCGACGGCCAGATGCGAATTATCGCGCTCCGGCGGATCATCAGGGCGTGCGCCATCACAGGGTTGGTCGTCCTCGGCCTCAATTCAATGCTCGAGGACCAGATCGGTCGCGTTCAATCGGTGGTGGGTTCCGCGCTCGCAGCCGTGTTCGCCGTGTGCGGTCGTGCGATCCTCGACCGCCAGACCTCAGCTCGACGAGCCGGCGTTCCGTCGGCGAGGGTCGTGCTCATCGCCGACGACGACGACGGAATGTTCGATCTCCTCGACGAATACGGAGCGGCAGGTTTCCATGTCGTCGCGTGCCTCGGTCGGTGCCAGACGTCAGCGCACACCCGTGGCCTGCCGTGGAAGGGAACCGACGAGAACATCGTCGACGTGGTTGACGAATGTGGCGCAACGAGCGTCGTGCTGGCGCCGAACAGGCTCTGCGTCGACTACATCCACGAGCAGCTCCCCATACTCCGTCGCCGCGGGGTCACGGTGCACTTCTTCTCCGGGCTCAAGGGCGTGCACTACCGCCAACTCCGTACCGCCACAATCGGTCACGACCCGTTTCTGTACCTCGAAGAACCCCGATTCGAACGATGCCAACAAGCCCTCAAGCGGTGCCTCGATATCCTCCTCGGGTCAATCCTTCTCGGCCTCGCCGCTCCGGTCATCCTGCTCGCCGCTGCAGCGATCAAGCTCGAGGACGCAGGCCCGATCTTGTTCAAGCAGCAACGTGTCGGCCTGAACGGGATCCCATTTCGTCTGTGCAAGCTTCGGACGATGCACTGCAACGCCGAGGCGCGCCTGCTCGAATTGCGGCACCTGAACGAACGCGATGGCGGCCCACTCTTCAAGCTGACGAACGACCCGCGGGTCACGAAGGTAGGATGTTTCCTCCGGGCGACGAGCATTGACGAGCTACCGCAACTGTGGTGCGTTCTCCGCGGGGACATGAGCCTTGTCGGACCGAGGCCGGCACTGCCGGACGAAGCCGTAGTATTCGACCACCGCCTCGCGGAGCGACAGCGAGTCCGGCCCGGCGTCACCGGATTGTGGCAGGTCGAACAGCGGGACTCAGCGTCGTTCCACCAATACCGCCGCCTCGACATCTTCTACGTCGAGAACTGGTCCATCTCGCTGGATCTCGCGATCCTCGTCCGCACGGTCCCAACCGTGCTCGGCCGCGGGATCAATGCCATCCGGCGCACGGCGAGCGAGCCACCGGAACTCGCGGTGATCGAGCCACCGGGCCTCGCGGCATCATGACCCGCTTACCTCATTTCATCCTTCCTTCGTCGATGTTGGAATTGCCGGCGCGCAGCGTCGTGCCGGCTCCGCGTCGCGAACGGGCCCTGGTTCCGCCCCCAGGGTCCCGTCGGGTTGTCGGGGCCTGCGTCCTCCCACCGGAGCAGGTCCCGGCGGCCCACAGTCGCCATCGCTTCCTCACCCGCGGTGACGCTCGGTTGCGCCGAACTCACGGCGCCCGCTTCGCACGATGATCGCAGCACGGATCTGCACGACGACCTTCCAGATCAGGTAGGCAGGTGCGATCGTCAAAGCCAGCAAAACCCGCGGATGCAACCTGGCCTGCACGATCCCGAGCAGGAGAACCACGAACAACGC
>JAYTFI010000378.1:0-6847 GCA_043734485.1 Acidimicrobiales bacterium
TCGATGATGTCCTCGACGACTATGACGTCGCGTCCGGCCAGCGGGATGTCGAGGTCCTTCAGAATGCGCACGACCCCGCTCGATGTCGTCGATTCGCCGTAGCTGGTGACGGCCATGAAATCGACCTCGGTGGGCAGGTCGACGGCGCGCATCAGGTCGGCCATGAAGACGAAGGCACCCTTGAGCACCCCGACGAGCAGCGGCTGGCGACCCGCGAAGTCGGCGGTGATCCGGCTCGCGAGCGAGCCGACGACTTCGGCGATGTCGCGGGCACTGAGCAGCACGTCCCCGACATTGCGAACTGAATCGAACGGTTCCCATGCGGTCATCGACGGAGTCTGCCCGCACCTTCCCGCGAATCCGTGAATGCACCGGTGAATGTCACGCAGGGAATGCGCGCCGCGGTCGGTGAGTTGGCAATGAACGATTACAGAGTTACACCAGTCGTCTCACCTCTTTGAGGAGTTCCCCGTGTCTGTCACAACAATCGCCGCCGCCCCCGTTCTTCCCCTGACGTCGGGCGTCGTGCTCCCCCACATGGTCGTCACCATCGCCCTCGACTCCGACGAAGCCCGAATCGCGGCCGATGCCGCACTGGCCACCGATCAGCATCTCCTCCTCGTGCCCCGAATCGACGGTAGCTACGGATCGATCGGGGTGCTCGCCAAGATCGAGACCTCGGGCGAGCTCCCCACCGGGCAGCGGGCACTCGTCGTCCGGGCCACGGAGCGCGTGCGCCTCGGAACCGGCGTCACCGGGCCGCTCTCGCCCGACCACGCGGCCGGCGCGGCCCTCTGGCTCGCCGTCGAGACCGTCACCGACGGGCCCGTCACCCCGCGGGTGAAGGAGCTCATGCGGGAGTACCGCGCCACCGTCGAGACGCTGGTCGAGCGGCAGCAGGGCGGGCGCGTGACGCTACAGCTCGGCGGGATCGACGATCCGGGAACGCTGGCCGACACCGTCAACTACTGGCCGGACCTCTCCATGGAACGACGCGTCCAGGTGCTGGAGACGACCGACGTCGAGGCCCGCCTCGAGCTCGTTCTCTCCTGGTTGCGCGAGGCGCTCGCCGACCTGGAGCTGAAGGAGAAGATCCGCAGCGAGGTGGCCGGTGGCATGGAGAAGCAGCAGCGGGACTTCCTGCTCCGCCAGCAGCTCGCCGCCATCCGCAAGGAACTGGGCGAGGACGAAGGCGCCGAGCAGGCCGTGGCCGACTACCGCACCCGCATCGAGGCATCTGCCATGCCCGATGCAGTGCGAACCGCTGCGCTCCGCGAAGCCGACAGGCTGGAGAAGATGGGGGAGCAGAACCCGGAGCAGACCTGGGTCCGCAACTGGCTCGACACCGTGCTCGATCTCGGATGGGGTCGCACCACCGAGGACCGCACTGACGTTGTAGCGGCCAGGGCCGTGCTCGATGCCGACACCACCGGGCTGGACGATGGCAAGGACCGCATCATCGAGTGGCTTGCAGTCCGAGGGCTGCGCGCCACCCGCTCAGCCCGAGCTGCGTCCGAGGACACGGCCGAGTCCGACAACCACGCAACAGTCGCGTTGATCGAGCCCGAGGGCGAGATCCTCAGCACCGTCCCGACCGGCGTCGCCGCCAACATGGGTTCCACCCGCCGGGGCGCGGGCGCGATCATCGCCCTCGTCGGTCCTCCTGGCGTGGGCAAGACCTCACTCGGCGAGAGCGTCGCGCGCGCCCTCGGACGTTCGTTCGTGCGGGTCGCGCTCGGCGGCATCCGTGACGAGGCCGAGATCCGTGGCCACCGTCGCACGTACGTCGGAGCGCAATCCGGCCGGATCGTGCGGGCCATGCGAGAGGCGAAGACCATGAACCCGGTGATCCTGCTCGACGAGATCGACAAGCTCGCCACCGGCTGGTCCGGTGACCCTGCCGCGGCGCTGCTCGAGGTTCTGGACCCGGCCCAGAACCATACGTTCCGCGATCATTACCTCGAGGTCGACCTGGACCTGTCCGATGTGGTGTTCATCGCCACGGCCAACACGCTCGAATCGATCCCCGCTCCACTGCTCGACCGGCTCGAGATCATTCCGGTCGACGGCTACACCGACGACGAGAAGGTCGCTATCGCGCGAAACCACCTCATCGCCCGCCAGCTCGAGCAGAACGGTCTCGACACCGAGGACGTCGAGATCTCCGACCGCGCCGTGCGCACGATCGTCGAGGGCTATACACGCGAGGCGGGCGTCCGCGGGCTCGAGCGGCAGATCGCGAAGGTGCTACGGAAGGTCGCTGTGCGCATCGCCTCGGATTCCGCAGTTCGGCCCTTGAGCATCGACTCCACGGAGCAGGTCGTGGATGTCCTCGGCCGGGCCAAGCGCAGCGTCGAGGAGATCACCGATCGCACCAATGTCCCCGGCGTGGCTACCGGATTGGCCGTCACCGGTGCGGGAGGCGACGTGCTGTTCGTGGAAGCGACCAGCATGCCGGCGCCCGGCACCACGGATGTCGCGCTCACCGTCACCGGCCAGCTCGGCGATGTGATGCAGGAGTCCGCGTCGATCGCGCTGTCGTTCGTCCGTGCCAATGCCGATCGGCTCGGTGTCAAGACCGAGGCGTTGCAGGGTCGTCGCATCCACGTCCACTTCCCGTCCGGCGCCGTGCCGAAGGACGGGCCATCTGCCGGTATCACGATGACGACCGCTCTCGTCAGCCTGCTCACCGGCCGGGCCGTGCGTCCGATCGTTGCCATGACGGGCGAGATCACGCTGCAGGGAAAAATCCTGCCCATAGGCGGTGTCAAGCAGAAGCTGCTCGCTGCCCATCGGGCGGGCGTGAAGATCGTCATCGTGCCCAAGCGCAACGAGGTCGACCTGGATGACTTGCCCGCCGACATCCGGTCCGGGCTGGAGATTCATGCACTCGACGACGTGATTGATGTCCTCGAACTGGCGCTCGAGGATGCCGCCTAGCCCCTATTGGCTGGCGCGGACTTCCCTTCGTCGGGATTGTCGCCGCGGCCGCTCGGCACTGCGGTTATGTGTTCCGGATACTCGTCTGACGACGAAGATGGCGAAGGACAGTGCTGAGTTGTGCGACAATGCCAGCCATGGCTACCAAAGCAAAAGCAAAAAAGGGCATGTCCGACGAGCACAAGGCCGCACTCGCCGAGGGACGTGAGCAGGGGCGGGCTGTTCGTGACTATCTCGAGGCACTTGATGCGCACAAGCCGAAGCGAGGCCGCAAGCGCACCCCGGAATCGATTGCAAAGCGCCTTGCCAGGATCGAAGAGGGACTGACAGAGGCGTCGGCCATTGATCGTCTCCTCATGCTGCAGGAGCAGGCCGATCTCGAGGCCGAGCTCGCCCAGGCATCGGTCGCCGTCGATCTCTCCGAGCTCGAAGGCGGCTTCATCGAAGCGGCTGCCTCCTACAGTGAGCGCAAAGGGATCACCTACGACACCTGGCGCCGCGCCGGTATCGCACCGTCCGTTCTTCGGGCTGCTGGCGTCAAGCGCTGAACGACGCCGCGTTGCGCACGTAGCAAGGCAATCGTTCATAACAAGGACAAAAGGGTGGGGTGCCAGCGGCACCCCACCCTTTGCGTCCGGACCCGACGTCAGCGCCCCGGAACGCTCACACGGTTGCAGAGACAGCATCGAGTGCATCGACCACACGCCCAGAATGCCGCAGCGAACGGGCGAGATCGAAGGCCTCGTCCATTTGCGACGCGCTCAGGCTGACCCGGTCGTCGGATTCGAGGAGCGCCCGAAACGACTGTTCCGTTTCCCAGGCTTCAAGGGCGCGCTCCTGCACGATGCGATATGCGTCATCCCGCGCTGCGCCACCGGCAACGAGAGCCAGCAGCACCGGTTGACTGAACACGAGCCCATACGAACCATCGATGTTTGCGCGCATTCGAGCCACGTCGACCGTGAGCCCGTCGATGATCTGGCGGCACTTCGTGAGGACGTAGTGCGCAAGCAGCGAGGAGTCCGGAAGGATGACCCGCTCGACCGAGGAATGCGAGATGTCGCGCTCATGCCAGAGGGCCACGTCTTCAAGGCCGGCAACGAGATTTCCGCGCAGGATTCGAGCCAGCCCACTCAGTCTTTCCGCCGTGATCGGATTGCGCTTGTGGGGCATCGCCGAGCTTCCCTTCTGCCCAGCACGGAATGGTTCCCGGACTTCTCGTACCTCGGTGCGCTGGAGATGGCGGATCTCGGTCGCGATCGTCTCGACCGTTGCGCCAACCGATGCGCAGGCATACAGGTACTCGGCATGACGGTCACGGGCCACCACCTGGGTCGCAGGAACCGGCTTCAATCCCATGCGAACGCACACGAATTGCTCGACCGCGGGGTCGATGTTCGAGTATGTGCCGACCGCTCCGCTCAGCTTTCCCACCGCGATCGCTTCGCGGGCCCGCAGCAGACGCACGCGGTCACGATCGACGGCAAGGCACCAGAGTGCGAGCTTGGCCCCGAACGTGGTCGGCTCGGCATGAATGCCGTGCGTTCGGCCGATGCATGGCGTGTCGCGGAACTCGTTGGCGCGCCGCCGCAGGACCTCGATGAGCGAGCCTGCGGCATCGACAAGAAGGTCAGCGGCCTTTGCCATCGTGCTGCACAGCGCAGTGTCGACGACATCGGTCGAGGTCAGGCCGTAGTGAACCCATGCGCCTTCCGGCATCCCCACCGACTCCTGGACGACGTCGACGAACGCGGCGACGTCGTGATCCGTGACCCTCTCCCGCTCGTTCACTTCCTCGACACTGAACGCGGCGCGCTTGCGCACGGCGATGGCGGCCTCGGCGGGGACCACGCCGAGTTCGGCCCAGCCCTCGGTGGCCAGGATCTCGACCTCGAGCCACTGGCCCATGCGGGCCTCGTCGGTCCACAGCGCGGCCATCTCCGGCAATGAGTAGCGGGGGATCACGTGCGACTCGCGAGGTTCTCCGCCGTTGCGTCGAGCCACGCCGACGGCACGTCGATCATCTCGTCGCGACTCGGCCCGATGCCGAGCATCGTGATCGGGATCTGCGAGGCGCGGGCCAACGCCCGCACATACCGCTGCGCGTTCTCGGGGAGGTCCTCGACGGTCCGCGCCTGGGTCGTGTCGGTCTCCCAGCCGGCGTAGTCCTCGTAGACCGGAACGGCCTTCTCGAGGAGCGACTGGTCCGCGGGGAGATGGGTGAACCGTGTGCCGTCGATGTCGTAGGCCACGCAGATCCTGACCATCGGCAACGTGTCGAAGATGTCGATCTTGATGATGGCCAACTCCGTGAGCGAGTTGAGCCGGACGGCCTGGCGCATCATCACGGCGTCGAACCAGCCCGGCCGACGGCGGCGACCTGTATTGGTGCCGAACTCCTGCCCCCGCTCGACGATGAGCTCGCCGATGGCGTCGTGCAACTCGGTGGGGAAGGGTCCGGCACCAACGCGTGTGACATAGGACTTGCCGATTCCGACGATGCGAGTGAGGTCGCGTGGCCCGACGCCGGCGCCCGCGCACGCACCCCCTGCGACGGGGTTGGACGAGGTGACGAACGGATAGGTGCCGTGGTCGACGTCGAGGAAGGTCGCCTGTGCACCCTCGAAGAGCACGTTGCGCCCGGCCGCCAGCGCTTCGTGGACGATGGAGACGGAATCGCCGACGTAGGGGCGCAGGCGAGGGGCGAACTGATCGAGGTACTCCGCCACGATCTCGGACTCGTTGAGGGCAGCGTGGCCGTAGATCTTGGTGAGCACCTCGTTCTTCTCGGCCAGCGTGGTGGCGAGACGGGCCCGGAACCTGTCCGGCGCCATCAGGTCCTGCACGCGGATCCCCTCACGCGCCACCTTGTCGACGTAGCACGGACCGATCCCGTTCTTCGTGGTGCCGATGGCGTTGACGCCGCGGCGCTCCTCGCTGAGCCGGTCGAGGATCGGGTGATACGGCATGATCAGATGGGCGTTGGCGCCGACGATGAGCCGACTCGTGTCGACGCCGGCGGCGGCGAGCATGTCGAGCTCGACGAACAGCGTGGCGACATCGAGCACGACGCCATTGCCGATCACCGGCGTCACGGCCGGGAACAGAACGCCGCTCGGAATGAGCCGGAAGGCGAACTTTCGCCCGTTCGCCACCACCGTATGACCGGCGTTGTGGCCACCCTGGTAGCGCACCACCATGTCGGCCTCGGCACTCAGCCGGTCGATGACCTTGGCCTTGCCTTCATCGCCCCATTGGGCCCCTACGACAACAGTCCCCGGCACAAGCTCTCCTCGCTCTGAAGCCGGTAGGGCACGCTACTGCCGATTCAACCCCAACCTGGCCGGGCCGCTTCGCTTTCGGGTCCTTACAGGCGTTCGATGACCATGGCCATGCCCTGGCCGCCGCCCACGCACATCGCTTCGAGGCCGATCGTGCCACCGGTGGCCTCGAGACCGTTGATGAGCGTGGTCATGATCCGCGCGCCGGTCATGCCGAACGGATGACCGAGGGCGATGGCACCGCCGTGCACATTCAGCTTCCCCCGATCGATCCCGAGGTGGCGCATGGTCGGGATCACCTGCGCAGCAAATGCCTCGTTGATCTCGACGAGGTCGATGTCGGCCATCGTCATTCCGGCCCGGGCCAGCACCCGCCGGCATGCGTCGACCGGGCCGAGTCCCATGATCTCCGGGTTGATCCCGGTGACCGACGACGCCACGATGCGCGCCAGTGGGGTGATCCCGAGCTCGCGGGCGCGGGTGTCGCTCATCACGATCACTGCGGCTGCCCCGTCGTTGAGCGGGCACGAGTTCCCTGCTGTCACCGTTCCATCGGGCCAGAACGCCGGCCTCAGACGACTAAGCGCATGGAGCGTCGTGTGCGGCCGAGGGCCGTCGTCGGCGCT
>JAYTFI010000379.1:0-1980 GCA_043734485.1 Acidimicrobiales bacterium
GCTGACCACCTCGGCACGATCCACCACGAGTACATCATCACGGCCGACGAGGTGCTGGCCCGCCTGCCCGACATCATTCACAGCCTCGAGTCGTTCGACGAAGACCTCGTACGCAGCGCGGTTCCGTGCTATTTCGCATCACGCCTGGCTGCACAGCACACCAAGGTGATCCTCACCGGTGAGGGGGCCGACGAGCTGTTCGCCGGATACACCTACCACCGGGCGATGGCTGACCCGGGTGCACTGCACATCGAGCTGAGACGCACGGTGACAACGCTGCACGACATCAACCTGCAGCGCGCCGACCGGCTCACGATGCTCCACTCGATCGAGGGGCGGGTGCCGTTCCTCGACCTGCGCATGGTCGAGTTGGCGCAGCGCATCCCTGTTGCGCTGAAGCTGCACGGCGACCCCAGCACTCCCGACAACGCCCTCGTCGAGAAATGGGTGTTGCGCAAGGCGTTCGAGGACATGCTGCCCTCGTCGATAGCGTGGCGCCGGAAGCTGCAATTCGACGAGGGGAGCGGCACGGCGGATCTCCTACCGCAACTTCTGGCAGGACTCATGTCAGAAGATGCGGCGTCGGAGTACCGGCGTGCCAACCCCGACGTCGTGCTGCGGTCGGCGGAGGAGTGTCACTACCACCGGGTCCTCGTCGAATCCTACGAGCATCCCGCGCCGGTGCTGGCGAACGTTGCGCGCTGGGCCCGCGACCGCATCTGATTGCCGTTGGTGACGGACAGCGGGGTCGGGATTCTGTTGTCAAGGATCGGCTGTCGAGTCGCGCACGTGGTTCGTGTGCATACGACTTCGGCGACGAAGGTAGCGGTCGTGCTTGTGGCGGTGTGGTGGTGTCGTGGTGTCGGTTCAGGGCGGTTTCGTGACCGTTGCGCGGGCGACGATGGCGCCGGTTCTTCGGTCGCGGATGGTGACGGCCCGGTCGGACTCTCGGAAAGCGACGAGGTTGTTGAGATGGAGGTGGCGATGGTGGGGGTGGCAGAAGAGCCCGAGGACTTCGACGTCGGTGAAGCCTTGGTCGATGAGCCATTCGTTGAGGTGGTGGACGGCGCATCGGTCGGGTGGGGCAAAGCAGCCGGGGTAGATGCAGTGGCGGTCGTGGGCGATGACGGCGAGCCGTTGGATCGGCGTGGGGTCGCGTCGGGCCCGCCCGAATTTGAGGATTTCGCCGTGCATGTTCTGGAAGCAGTAGTAGAGGTCATTGCGGGCATGGTCGAAGAGTGACGCGGTGACCGGGAGCGGTCCTTGTCCGAGGAGCTCAGCTTCGAACTTGTCGACGTCGAAGAGGATGATGACGGCGGGCTTCGCATTTTTCACGATCGTCGGCGATGCCGGGTTCGGCGATGCCGGGTTCGGTGAGGCCTCGCTGGGTGACGCCGTCGAGGGCGATCCCTTGGCGGTCGTCGGCGGTGCCGACATCGGCACAGAGGCGGAAGCGGGAACGGATTCGCCAGGGGCTTCGTCGTCCCGATCGATGCCGTGGTCTCGGCCGGCATCTCCCGGCGCAACGCCGCCGCCGGGATCGACGTCGGCATCGCGAAATGGCCCAGGGTCGTGACCACTGCTCAAGCTGCCGCCGCCACTGGTGTCCTCGTCGGTTGGAGCCGCTGGTTTGGCCTGTGTGCTGGGGGTGATGCCGGTGATCTCGAGAAGCGCGTCGGCCATGCGCTGCTCGTAGGTGTCTCCGCCATGCCCGCCGAGGACGGCCGCCCGTTCGGGATGCTCTAGCCGATATCGGGCGTCCAAGATCGCAGTGAGCACCGACTGGAGCGTTGCTCCGTCGATCGGTGCGAGGAGCCCGTTGATGCCGACCATGCCCTCTGGCCCTTTGAAGAACCGCAGCCGACGCAGGGCGCGTTGGCGCTGAGCGGTGTCTTCGCCGTGCTCGCCGGCGAGACGGAACTGCTCGACGGCACGTACAAAGTCTTCGGGGCTGGTCCCGACCGCGGATACCGCGAGCTC
>JAYTFI010000380.1:0-1725 GCA_043734485.1 Acidimicrobiales bacterium
GCGGCCATCCCCGGTGTCGGTTTCCAAGGCATCCCCGCCGGTTGCGAACCGAACCACTGGCTGACAACGATCAGCGTCGATCCCGAACTGTTCGGCGCGTCGATCGCGGACATCATCGATCAGCTCCGTAACGCCGGGGTCGAGGCCCGCCACGGTTTCAAGCCGATGCATCTGCAGCCGGTGTTCGCCGGCCTGCCGATCGTCGGTGGGGAGGTCTCCGAGCGCCTGTTCGAGACGACCCTGAACCTGCCGTCCGCGTCGCGCCTCACCGACGACGACGTCGGATGGATCTGCGACGTGATCCTGTCGAGCCGGGACTGACACCTCGTGGCGGGAATGCCCGACGACGGGCCGCCACGAAACCCGGCCATCGCTCGCCCGCTGCGGTGGGCGATCGGCGCGACGGCAGGGGTGCTCGTGGTTGCTGCCTGCTGGAAGGCGTCTTCACTCGGTGACCGCAGCCGCACCTGGGCAGTGGTTGCCATCATCGGCGTCGCGATCGTCGTCGCCGATTCGCTGCCGGAGGCGCAGCGGTTGATGCCGCGCCCAGGCGTGGTGCCGTTCGTCATCGGCAACTCTTTGGCCGCGATGTACGGCTGCGTACCCGAGACTGGTCAGATAGCGAGGGTGGCTGTGGTGGTCGCGGCGGTGGTCGTGATCGAGTTGGTGAGCCGCCGTCCGCCGCTCGTCTCGTGGCACGCGGCGCTGGTCGCGCTCGTGCTGTGGGCAGGCATCTTCGGGGCGACGGGGCGTCAGAGCGCCTTGGTCGGCGCGCTGTTCGCGTTCTGGCCGGTGGTGATCGTGCCGCTCGTTGCGCTGTTGCGGCCGAGCCTGGCAACCACGGCCGAACCGGTGCGGTGGATCATTGCCGGCATCGGTGCGGTGGCCTCTGCGGTGGTGTCGCGCACCGGAGCGTTGCAGCCGACAATTCGCCCGGCCCTGCGCGCCGTCGTCGCCGGCGGCGGCGTCTCGCTGGTCGTGGCACTCTTGGTCGCGATCATCGGCTCCAGTTGGTCGTTCAGCGCCACGCCTCGACGCCGCCTGCACTGATCACGCTGCGCCGTTTCAGGATCCCGTCGAAGGTGACCAGAGCGCTCCCGGCGGGAGACGTGACGCCGAGTTTCAGGGTGTCGGGCCGTGGCAGCGGCTGTGGTCGATACACGAGTTCGTAGCCGCCGGTGGCGACGTTGCCGCTCAAAATCAGCGTCACGGCGACCGACCCACCCGGGGGCACGTTGACGAACTTCGAATAGACGTTCCAGCCCAATTCGCGTTCCTGCTGCATCTGGGCCGGTTGACCATCGATCGTCGCAGCGGTGTAGCCGAGCCGGCTGTAGACGCTCAGCAACATCCGGTTCGTGCCCGTCGGCAGGTGGACGAGGTTTCCGATCACGTAATCCGGGTATCCGGTGGTGGGTGCGTTGTTGGTGAGCGTGATCTTCAACGTCGCCGTCACCTTGCCGGTCGCGGCGTCGTATACGGGCCTGTAGTCCAACCCGCGTTTGAGGAAACTGTCGATCTTGTTGCCGTTGGCGTTGTTGGTGACCACGGCCAATCCGTCGGCGCTCGCGTTGTTGGCGTCGACGCCTGGCATCGCGGCGTCGATGCCGATCTGGCGCAGGAACGCCTCTTCCTCGGGCCGGCTGGCCCAGACCGAGATGTGCCCCTCGAGCGCAGCAGGACTCAAGTCGGCGAGCAGAACCTGCGGCTTGGGCAGGCTCGAGC
>JAYTFI010000381.1:0-2295 GCA_043734485.1 Acidimicrobiales bacterium
TACACCAGCTGATCAGTCGGGATGCACCGCTGCTGCCGCCGCGGCTCGTCGAGGAGCTCACTGCCCGCCTCCTCGCAGAGGTCGTCGGCCTCGGTCCGCTCGACGCCCTCCTCGCGGACTGTCAGGTCACCGAAGTGATGGTCAACGGGCCCGACGAGGTCTGGGTCGAACGCGCCGGGAAGTTGCGCCGGATGCCCTGCCGCATATCGGCCGCGATGATCGAACGCTGCATTGACCGGGTGATCGGTCCGCTCGGTCTCAGGATCGATCGCACTGCGCCCTACGTTGATGCCCGTCTGCCCGATGGGTCCCGTGTGAACGCCGTTATTGCCCCGTTGGCCATCGGCGGTCCGTATCTCACGATCCGGCGGTTTGCCCCGACACCGGTACCGCTCGATGGGTTCGGTCCCGCAGAAATGGTCGTGATGCTGCAGCGAGCGGTGCGCGATCGACGCTCGATAGTGGTGAGCGGATCGACTGGATCCGGAAAGACCACGCTGCTCAATGCACTGGCCTCCGGCATCGGGGCCGAGGAACGGATCATCACCATCGAGGACACCGCCGAGCTCCGACTCGAGGCGCCCCACGTGGTGCGGCTCGAGGCTCGTCCGGCAACCATTGAAGGGCTCGGGGCAGTGTCGGTGAGAGACCTCGTCCGGAACGCGTTGCGTATGCGTCCCGACCGGATCGTTGTGGGTGAAGTACGCGGCGGTGAGGCGCTCGACATGATCCAGGCGATGAGCACCGGGCATCGGGGTTCGCTCTCGACCGTCCACGCAAATGGTCCTGACGACGCCCTCCGTCGGCTCGAGGTGATGCTGCTCATGGCCGGTTACGACTTACCGATGACGGCGCTCTGGCGACTCCTCGCCGGCGCCATCGATCTGCTCGTCCACGTCGAGCGGACGCAGTCCGCGGCTCGCCGAATAGTTGCGATCGCCCGTCTGCTGCACGACGGCGACGGACTGCGATGCCTGCCTGTCTGGACAGCGGCACACCAGGGGGCTCCGGCATGAACGCGACCGCTATCTGCTGCGGGTCCGGCGCAGTGGCGACCGTCGTTCTCCTCCACGAGGCGCGGGTCGTGCACCGTCGAGCCGTGGTGGCGCAGCACCGACGCAGGCCGGTTGAACCATCGGCAACGACGCGGACCCGGCTTGTCGATATGCAGGCACTTTCGGTTGAGCGCCGCTTCACTCTGGCGCTTCCTGCCATTCTCGTCGTCGGTTTGGTCGCAGGCGTGCTGCCCGCGGGGCTTGTCGGCGTCGGCATCATTGTGCTTCCGAGCGTCGGCCAACGGGTGGGGCGGTGGCGTCGAGAACAGTCGGTCGAGGCTGCGATGCCCCAACTCCTCGATGAGATGGCGCGGGGCATGCGCGCCGGACTGTCCCCATCGATCGCCTTCGTCGAGGCCGTCCGTGTTGCACCAGCGCCGGTGGCGATGGCGGCGACCGCCGTGGTCGATCGACTCCGATCAGGCGACGACCTGGTGCGGGCGTGTGCTGCATGGGCGATCGAGCGGGCATCGCCCGGCGCGGAACTGCTGGCAACGGCGGTCTCGGTCGGCTCGGTGGTCGGCGGCGTCCATGCGAGGACTATCGATGCGGTCGCTGCAACGCTCCGCGAACGCCAGGCCATGGATGCAGAGTTGGCCACGCAGGCGCTCCAGGCCCGGCTGTCGGCCCTCGTCATGACAATCGCGCCAATCGTGTTCTGCGGATTTCTCGTGCTCAGCGATCCACGCGCCTCACATTTCCTTCTCCGCACACCAATGGGGATCGTCTGCGCAATGGTCGGGATAGCGCTCGATACCGTGGCTGCACTGTGGATGGCGCGCATCGCGCAAGGAGCCCGACGATGATTCTGTCGGAGACCCTGGCCACGTTCGGCTGGCCGTGCCTGGCGCTCTCGGTGGCGCGGTCGGCGCGGACAGCACCGGCCAGGCGAACGGTCGGTCTTCGGGATGGGGAACGCGCCACCCGAGATGGCGCGAACGACCCGCTCGTCCTCATCGGACGCGCGGTACGCGCAATCGGATCGCGTGCGCTCCCGCTCGGCATGGCCGCGAAACTGGCACGCGTCGACTCGCGGCGGGTCGGGCTGGCGATGCTCGTATCGGTAGGGGGACTGCTGGTCGCACCGACGCAAACGCCGGCGTTGATCGTCGTTTGGTGGCTCCTCGCCCGGCGTCGGGCGCGTCGTACGCTGACGCGTCAACGCCAAGCGGTATCCCGGGCGATCCCGGAAGTGATCGATCTCGTTCGTCTCGCCCTCGACGGCGGCTGCACGATCCCC
>JAYTFI010000382.1:0-3275 GCA_043734485.1 Acidimicrobiales bacterium
GCCATCGGCTACGGCATCGTGGGTGAGCAGGTCGACGGCAACGACCCGCTTGCCGTGTACGACGCCACCAAACGGGCCCGCGCCCGTGCTCTGGCCGGCCAAGGGCCGACACTGATCGAAGCCGTCACCTACCGACTGGGCGCGCACACAACGGCCGACGACCCGACCCGCTACATCGACCCGGCCGAGGCCGAGAGCTGGAAGCTGCGCGACCCGCTGATCCGCTTCCGCAACTGGATGCGCAGCACGGGTCGCTGGGGGGACGAGGACGAGGTGCTTGCGGAGAAATGGTGTGAGGCCGAGATCGACCGCGCGGTGGAGGGCGTGGCCGATGCCGGGCCGCCCGACCCGATGGCGCTGCTGCGCAACGTCTACGGCGACGACGAGCCGCTCACGCTGAAGCGGCAGCGGGCCGAGTTGACCGAGTTCCTGGCCGCGGTCGAGGCGGACCGTGCCGCCAATTCACCCGACAGCTCTGCTGGTGGCTCTGCCGCAGGTGTGCGATGACCGTGAAGTCGATCGTCGAAGCCATCCGCGACACGCTCGACGAGGAGCTCGCCAACGACGACCGGGTGATGGTGCTCGGCGAGGACGTCGGCAAGTCGGGCGGCGTGTTCCGGGCCACGGACGGCCTTCAGGCAAAGTACGGCATCGACCGCGTCGTCGACATGCCGGTGGCCGAGGCGGTCATCATCGGCGCGTCGATCGGGCTCGCCACCGCCGGCATGATCCCCGTGGCCGAGATGCAGTTCCTCGGCTTCTCCCATCAGGCGTTCCACCAGATCAGCCACCAGCTGGCCCGCTGGCGCTACCGGACCAACGGCCGCTTCAACGCCCCCGTCACCATCCGGGCCCCGTTCGGGGGCGGTGTGCGGGCGCCCGAGCTGCACAGCGACGCGTTCGAGAACATCTTCACGCAGGGGCCGGGTCTCAAGATCGTGGCCCCGGCAACCGCGGCCGACGCCGCCGGTCTTCTTCGGGCTGCGATCCGCGATGCCGACCCCGTGCTGTTCCTCGAACCCCTGAGGGGCTACCGGTTGGTGCGCGACGACGTGCCCGATGGCGAGCACACCGTGCCGCTGGGCAAAGCACGCATCGCCCGCTCGGGCAGCGATGTCACGGTCATCGCGTGGAGCGCGATGGTGCAGACCGCGCTTGAGGCGGCCTCGCGCGCTGCCGCTCTGGGCATCGACGTCGAGGTGCTCGATCTGCGCAGCCTCGTGCCGCTCGACGTCGAAGCCATCGCCGAGTCGGTCGCTCGCACCGGTCGGGCCATCGTCGTGCAGGAGGCCCCGAAGACCGGTGGCTTCGCATCGGAGGTCGTGGCCACGATCCAAGACGAAGCATTTCTGTCACTCGAAGCGCCAGTTCTTCGCGTGTCCGGTTGGGATGCGCCGTATCCGATGCCGCTCGTGGAGGACCAGTACGTCCCATCCGTCGAGCGAGTCCTGTTCGCGATCCAGCGCACTGTGGGCTTCTGATGGCCGTCCGCTTCCTGCTCACCGATGTGGGCGAAGGTCTCACCGAGGCCGAGATCGTGCGCTGGCTCGTCGCCGTCGGCGACGCCGTCAAAGAGGACCAGCCGCTGGTGGAGATCCAGACCGACAAGGCCGTCACCGAGATGCCCGCTCCCGCGACCGGCGTGGTGGCCGAGCTGGGTGGCCTCGAGGGCGACCTGTTGCACGTCGGCGACATGCTGCTCGTGATCGACGATGGGAAAGCCGCGGTCACGATCGTGGGTGGGGCGCACGGGGACAGCGCGGCCGTTCCTGTAGTTGGTGCTCCGGTCGTCGTCGCTGCGCAGCCCGCTCCGGTTGCGCCGACGGCAGAGGTGGCGGCGGCGCCGGTTGCGACGCCTGCTGTCGTCGCGCCTGCGTCCACCCGGCCGCTGGCCACGCCGTCCACTCGCTCGCTGGCGCGGTCGATGGGCATCGACCTTCGCAGTGTCATCGGCACCGGCCCCGGCGGGCGCATCGGCGACGGCGACGTGCGTGCGGCCGCCCAGCCAGCGGCCCCAGCGGCCACCCCGGTCGCACGCGTTGCGCCACCCGCACGGGTCTCCCCCGTCACCCACGACGACCAGCGCGTCCCATTCCGCGGCATCCGCCGGCGCACGGCCGAGAACATGACCGCGGCGTGGCAGAACGTGCCCCACGTCAGCTCGTTCGCTGAGGCCGACGTCGATGCGCTGTTCGCGCTGCGCCGCGAGCTGCGGCCCGTCGCCGCCGAGCACGGCATCGAGCTCACCCTCACGGCATTCTTCGTGAAGGCCACCGCGCTCGCCCTGCGCGAGTTCCCGGACATGAACGCGTCGCTCGACCTTGCGGCAGGCGAGATCGTGCGTTGGGGCCACCGCCACATCGGCGTCGCCGTCGACACCGAGGCCGGCCTGGTGCTCCCCGTCATCCGCGACGCGGACGCAGCCCCGCTGCTGGCGATCGCAGCCGATCTCCAGACCGCGGCGACCGCGGCGCGGGACCGATCGCTGACCCTTGCGGCGATGTCCGGCGGCACATTCACGATCTCCAACTACGGCCCGCTCGGCGGCTGGTTCGGCACCTCGCTCGTGCACGCCGCCGAGGTCGGCGTGCTCGGCTTCGGACCTGCGGTCGACAAGCCCGTCGTGCGCGACGGGGCGGTCGTGCCCGGCAAGGTGATGGTCCTCAACGCCGGAGCCGACCACCGGGTGGTGGACGGCCGCCAGATCATCGGCTTCGTCACCGCCGTCAAGAACCACCTCCAGCACCCGACGCGCCTGCTGCTCGAAGGGATCTGACGACCGATGGTCGCGGGTGAGATCCCCACCAAGGTGCAGGTCATCGTCATCGGCGGCGGCCCCGGCGGCTACGCGGCCGCGGCTCGGGCCGCGGCGCTCGGCAAGGACGTAGTGCTCATCGAGCAGGGTGCGCTTGGCGGCGTGTGCCTCAACGTCGGCTGCATCCCGTCGAAGGCGCTCATCACCGTCGGCCACGACCTGCAGCGGGCGAAGCGGCGCTTCGGGGCGAGCGCGAACGCGCTGGCTCTCGACTGGCCCGGCGTGCAGGCATGGAAGGACTCGGTCGTCGCACAACTCGTCGGCGGCGTCCGCCAGACGCTCTCGAAGGTTCGCACGGTCCAGGGCACCGGGCGTCTGCTCGACGGCAACCGCATCGCCGTCGAGACGCCCGACCACGCCGAGCACTTCACGTTCGAGCACTGCATCCTCGCCACCGGCTCGCGCCCCGTCGTGCTGGAGAACTTCCCCATCGACGGGACTCGCATCGTCGACTCGACCG
>JAYTFI010000383.1:0-1573 GCA_043734485.1 Acidimicrobiales bacterium
CGAGTTGAAAGCCGAACTCCCCGTGCATCAACACGGCTTCCCGAACGCCGTCTCCCGCATCCTCGATGAGGCACTCGCCTGGCGTGACGCCGAACGGCCAGCAGCCGAGCGGGCCGCCGCCGCCGCCGAGCTACACGACCGGCTCCTCACTATCTGCCACGACCCGATCAACGGCAAGCAAAACCAGACCTTCGCCCGGCACCTGATCCGTGAAGCCGACGCGATCTTCACGTTCCTCGCCCACGGCACCGACGCGGCGAACTGGCGGGCTGAGCAAGCAATCAGGCCAGCCGTCGTCAACCGGAAGACGTACGGCGGCAACCGAACCGAGAACGGCGCCCAGACACAATCCGTGATCACCAGCTTCCTCGTCACCGCCCGACAACAAGGCCACGACGCCATCGAACGCCTCCTCGACCTCGCCCGCGCACCCGCACCAGCACTCGCATTCACGATTAACTGAAAACCCTCGGCGACCCCCAACCCGATACACCCCAACTCAGACAAACGCGCCCGGTAAACAACTACACGCAGTGTTCAAGAAGGAGCGGCCACGTTGTCCAGAGATTCCAGCACCCGCCGGCCGGTGGGTGTCGCGTTGCCGGTCAGGTGCGACCGCACCGATCCACGGGCTCGCTGCAGATACGCGGGATCCGAAAACATGTGCACATACCAGTTCGCAGCCAACATCGCTCCTTCGAGTTCAAAGGCGAGCTGCGTGGGATCAACTGACGAGCGCAGCTGTCGCTTGTGCTGCGCAATCTCGGTCGCATGTTCCAACGACGCCATCCACATGGCCTGGCACTCGGCGATCCGGTCTCGTACCGGTCCCTCTGACTTGGCGTCGAACTCGGCCATGGCTGCAGCGAAGAAGCAACCACCCGGGAAGACCCGCCGCTCGACGTAGGACAGGAAGGACTGGCATAGCGCATGCAACTCGGCGAGGCCCGGCTCGGCTGTCATCGCCGGGTCGATCACTTCACCCACATAGCGCTTCCGTGCCACCTCGATCGTGGCCAACTGCAGCTCCTCCTTCGAGCCGAAGTGAGCGAACAGACCGCTCTTGCTCATGCCCATCTCGACGGCCAACCGGCCGATGCTGAGGCCTTCGAGCCCGTCGACCGATGCCACGTCAGCGGCGGCATGCAATATCGCATCACGGGTCTTGGCCCCGACGTGCGTATTACGACTCGACATGACGACAGAGTACTCGTACGAACGATCGTGCGAAATTATACGAACGATCGTGCTATTCTCGTGAGCTCGGCAACTGCGCCGCACAAACACCAGGAGGTCACCATGCCGTTCGTCAACGTGAAGGTCATTGAAGGCGTATTCAGCTCGGAGCAGAAGCAGGAGATGGTCCGCAGCCTTACCGACGCCATGGTGTCGATCGAGGGCGAGAACATGCGGCCGGTCACCTGGGTAGTGGTCGAAGAGGTCAAGAGTGGCGACTGGGGTATCGGCGGCAACCCGCTGAGCACATCGGACGTGAAGGCCTTGGCCGCAGGGCAGCCCGCCTAGGGTGACAACATCGGCGATGCACCCGATAGAACACGGAACTTGTACCGGT
>JAYTFI010000384.1:0-6964 GCA_043734485.1 Acidimicrobiales bacterium
ATGGCCGCGGACCCGGTCATCAGGACCGTGGTGGCAACCAGCGCAGGAATCAGTAGTCGGGTACGCATTGGAACTCCTTGTGCGAAGCGTCGAACCGGGGTGGTCGACCTCGCCGATGAAGCGTGCTCCCGCAACGGTGAAGCGCACGGTCGCAAAAGGCAAACGCTCGGCAATCGTTTGGCAATCGCTCGGCGCGACGTCTCGACCCGTACGAGCGTGATTCCGATGGTGGTGTCAGCCTTCTCCGCATCGTAGAGATGTTCGGTCACCGGATCGACGTCGCGCCCGGTGGGGTAGACCACGGGATGGCCCTAAATCTGACTCCCGATGAACTGCTCTCGACGACGCGTGCCGTGCGCAAGCGTCTCGACTTCGACCGCGACGTCCCCGACGAACTCATCCGCGAGTGCGCCGCCGCCGCTTTGCAGGCCCCCTCGGGCTCGAACCACATCACGATGGCGTTCGTGGTCGTGAAGGACGCCGCCAAGCGTCAGGCCCTCGCAGACGAGTACGCGAAAGGCTGGGCGCTCTACGCGGGTTCGCCCTTCTTCGTCGGCGCCATCAAGAAGGAGAGCGAAACACTGCAGGCCCAGCAGGACCGGGTCACCGACTCGGCCACGTTCCTCGCGCAGAACTTCCAACGATCGCCTGCAATTGTGATCGCCTGCAGTCGCGGCGCACGGTCCACATCGGAACCGTCCCTCGCATCGCCGGCCCTGCTCGGAAACATCTTGCCGGCCACGTGGAGCTTCATGCTCGCGGCGCGGGCCAGGGGCCTGGGCACGTCGTGGACGACGATCCATCTGATGCGCGAGGAGGCGGTCGCCGACATCCTCGGAATTCCCTACGACACCGTGCAGCAGGTCTGCATGACGCCACTGGCGTACACGCTCGGCACGGACTTCAAGCCTGCGCTGCGGCCCGATCCCGAGACGATCCTGCACTGGGACACCTGGCGCGCAGACAGCTAGCGTACCGGCCGGGGCGGTGCTGCGCCCCCGATTCGACGGCTGACGGCAGCGCGCGCGAAGTCGGGGGGTGATGCGCGCGAAAGCCGCTTCGGAACGTCGTTTCGAAGCGATTCCACGCCACTCCGCGCGCCTGGCTGCCCGACTTCGCGCGCGTTGGCGTTGATGGTCGTCTCAGCCGTCGTAGAAGCCGAGCCCGTGAAGCCCGACGATCGTGCGCTCCCGGGGCTCGACGGCCCGTGCGATCGCCTCGGGCGACAGATGGTTCACGATGGCTGTTCCCCGAATGCGCTGCGCGATGTCGCGCCGGCCATAGTGGATCTGCAGGAAGAATCGGCCGGGGTCGCCGGCGTGGCTCGGCATGCGTCGGTGCCAGATGTCCGACACGAACATCTGCACGTCGCCCGCCTTGGCTTCCAGCACGACGGGTGACACGCCGTTCCACGTGAGTGTCTCGTCGTCGCGGCGATCCGCCGGCGGCGCCTGGCCGGAACGATGGCTGCCGGGAATCACACCGGTCGGACCGGCTGCGAGCGGACAGTCCATCAGCAGGATCTGGGCAGCAATTGCGAAGATCGGATAGGGGATGCGGTGGTCCCAGGGAACGCCCTCAGGGCGGGGAATGTGCGGCCCGGCATCGAGGTGCCAGAACCGCCCGCCGTGCGCGCTCTCCTCCGGCAACTGCCGCCACGTGGTGTTGGCGATCACATGGCAGTCCTCGCCGAGCAGCGGCTCGATTATCGACAGCAGCCGGGGGTGGGCGAGCGTGCGTTGCGCGAGTGCGCTCCGGTTGAGCGTCTCGTAGCGGAACGGCTCGGCGTGCCCGCCGGCGATGCGACTGTTGCGCTGGTCGGGAGGGAGTTCGCCGTAGAGGTGGAGCAGGTCTTCGGACAGCTCGTCGACCTCGGCCGGATTCAGCAAACCCTTCACCACCGCGAACCCGTCCCGCTCGAGCTGTGCCGTCTCGGGCGGTGCGCCGTCGGCCGGGAGGATCTGCAGGTAGCCCCTCTTGCGCGTGATCATCGGCGAAGCTTTGCAGCCGCGTCAGGGCCTGTGCACGTCATCGGTCCTGTTGCATGTCTGTTGCTACTTGATTTGCGGTCGGCTCCGAGGCGTACCGTCGCCGGCATGAAGCTCGACGTGATGACCGGTGGCACGAAGCTGCGCGACGTTGCCCAGTTCGCGCGTGATGTGGAAGGCGCTGGGCTGTCGGGCCTCGTAATCACCGAATCCGGGCGGACGCCCTACCTGACGGCGACCGCGGCGGCCCTGGTCTGCAACCTCGACCTGGCGACAGGCGTTGCCGTTGCCTTCCCCCGCAGTCCGATGGTCACCGCATCGACGGCGTGGGAGCTGGCTGAGCTGAGCGGAGGACGCTTCCGGCTCGGGCTCGGCACGCAGGTCCGCGCCCACATCGAGCGTCGATACTCATCGGTCTTCGATCAACCCGGGCCTCGATTGCGCGAGTACGTACTCGCACTGCGGGCGATATTTGCAGCATTCCAAGGATCGACAAAGCTCGATTTCCACGGCGAGTTCTACAACTTCAGCCTGCTCCCGGAAGCATGGAGTCCGGGCCCGATCGACCATCCGAACGTCCCGATCGACGTCGCCGCCGTCGGCCCGTGGATGACTCGGATGGCAGGTGAGGTGGCCGATGGCGTGCACGTCCACCCCTTCCATTCGATGACCTATCTCCATGAAACGCTTCTGCCGGCGGTGACGGAGGGCGCGCGCATCGGCGGCCGATCGGCGGCCGACGTCTCGCTGATCGTGCCGGTTTTCACCATCGTCGGGGACTCCGAGGAGGCCCGCGCGCCCCTGAAAGCGCGAGCCAAGAGCCAGATCGCGTTCTACGGATCAACGCTGAACTATGCGCACATATTTGACCAGGTTGGATTCGAAGGGACGTCTGCGAGACTCAATGAGCGCATGAAGGTAGGCGATATGACCGGTATGGCTGACCTCATCACCGACGAGATGATCGAGCAGTTCGCCGTCACGTCGACCTGGGATGAGCTGGCCGGTGCGCTTACCGCGAAGTACGAGGGAACCGCCGACCGGCTGGTGCTCTACTTCGCCGAACTGTTGTTGCGTTCGGATCCGACCGGTTTGGCGCGGCTCGGCGAAGTGGCGAAGGCGCTGTGCGGCTGAGCGCTGGCGCTGTGCGGCTGAGCGCTGGCGCAACCGGACGCAGTGGCCGTGAGCGCTTGGGACGGTGCGCGCCGAGCGGCCTACGGTGATGGCCATGCGCGCCGTCATCTGCAACGAGCTGGGACCCGTCGAGAACCTCACTGTCGAGGAGCGTCCGACGCCGGGTCCCGGACCCGGCCAGGTCCGCGTCACCATGCATGCGGCCGGTGCGAGCTTCGCCGACGCGCTGCAGGTGGCCGGCAAGTACCAGTTCCCACAGAAGCCGCCCTACACACCGGGGGGCGAGGCTGCGGGTGTGGTCGATGCGGTCGGGGAGGGCGTGACCGAATGGAAGCCGGGCGACCGCGTGTTCGCATCGGTCGGCAACGGGGGTTTCGCGGAGCACATCATCGCCCGCACGCAGCAGCTCGTCCGACTCCCCGAGGGGCTCGACTTCGCCCGTGGCGCATCCTTCCTCCAGGTCTACGGAACTGCGTGGTTCGCGTTGAAGCGGCGCACGGTGGTGCGACCCGGTGAGGTCATGCTCGTCACCGGTGCCGGCGGGGGTGTGGGCCTGGCTGCGATCGACGTGGCCCGGTCGATGGGAGCGCGCGTGATTGCGGTCGCGTCGTCGCCGGAGAAGCGTGAGCTGGCGATGGCGATGGGCGCCGAGTCGACGATCGATCCGCTCACGGAGGACGTCAAGACCCGGGCCCGCGAGCTGACCGGCGGCGAAGGGCTCGACCTCGTGTACGACGTCGTCGGCGGCGATGTGTCGGAAGCTGCGCTGCGCGCGCTGAAGTTCGACGGACGCTTCCTCGTCGTCGGGTTCACGGCCGGCATCGCGCGTGTGCCGCTGAACCTCGTGCTGCTCAACAACCGTACCGTCGTCGGCGTCGAGTGGGGTGGCTGGGTGATGCGCAATCAGGACGCCAACCGCTCACTCATCGTCGAAGTCGTCGATGCCATCGACCGTGGCGAACTGCACCCGGTGGCCCCGTTCGAGCGCCCGCTGGCCGAAGCCGGTGCCGTGTTCTCGGAGCTGCTGAACCGGCGCGCTGTCGGAAAGATCGTGCTCGTGCCCTGAATCGATTGCGTGCGTCGGGCCACGGGCTGACCGTACCGATCCGTCACTACGTGGGTTCACGCGTGTGGACAGACCGGGTTAGGCGACGGCCGGGGCGACCTCGGCCATCAGCGTCTGCAGCCCTTCGAGGCGACGCTCGGGCCCGCCCCGGCCGGTGATGTCGACCAGCACGTGCTCGTACCCCAGTGCCCGGATGCCGGCTGCGGTGTCGATCATCTGCTGCGTCGAGCCGGCGATCGACTTCTCGGGGTTCGCGTTGCCGTCGAGGTCGAGGTACACGCGGGTGGAGAATCCGACCTCGTCGGGGTTGCGGCCCAACGCTTCGCATGCGGAGCGGACGCCATCGCGATGGGTGCGGAGCTGGCCGGCGGTCTGGAACGCGGCGTGGAACACGTCGCCGAATCGGGCGGTGCGCCTGTAAGCCGGCGCGCTGTCGCCGCCCACCCATACCGGGATGTGACCGCTCGCGGGTCGGGGGAAGAACCCGAGCTCGGAGAACCGCGTGTACGTGCCTTCGTAGGTCGCCCAGTCCGTCGAGAAGAGCTGCTCGAACGCTTCAAGCTGCTCGTCGGCGCGCGCCCCGCGGTGGTCGAACGGCATCTGCAGCGCCTCGAACTCCTCGCGCATCCATCCCACCCCTACGCCGAGTAGTGCGCGGCCGTTCGACAGTGCGTCGATCGAGGCCCATGCCTTCGCCGTCTGCACTACCGGTCGGTAGCCGAGGATCAGCACAGTCGTGCCGAGGCGGACGCGCTCGGTGAGTGCGGCGACGAAGAAGAGTGTGCCGATCGGGTCGAGCCACGGCATGCCGGCGGGTGCGGGGAATTGGCCATCGTCGGTGTACGGGTACTCGGCCGCGATCTGCTTCGGCCAGGCGATGTGATCACTGGACCACACCGAGTGCAAGCCGATGCGGTCGCAAGTGCGTGCGAAGTCCGTCAGGTGCTCGGCGGTCGCTTGGCGGCCGAGATGCGGTAGGTGGGCTCCCCAATCCATCGAGGTCGACCCTATCGGCCGGAGCCGTTGAGAACTCATCCGCGCCGCATGAACCTGATGGCGGTCAGCCGAGCGGATCGATCCCCGCCTTTTGACAGCGCCGGGCCGAGCACCCGTCGGAACGTCGGGAGTGGAGGCCTCCACCCCGGGCGTGTCGGCCCACCCGGGATGCATTGCGTGGAAGACGACCTGGTCCTGGGGGACACGTTGCGACCACATCTCGTTGAGCGTCACCTGGGCGCGTTTCACCCGTGCATATTGAGCGGTGCCTCCGTACGCGGCATCGCTCATCTCGATCCCAGTCGCCTGCAGCTCCGCCGCGTACATGCCGCCGGACGCCATGGTGACCACCCGTGCCGGTCCGGAGGAGCGCCTGGGCCACAGACCGGACAGCGTCGAGGTCACCAATGTCTGCGATGACACTGCGAAGTGTGTCGTTTCCGGTCTGCGACGCGAGCTCGTCGCGGACGGGCAACGTCTTCGCATGGTCACGCCCGAGCAGAATCACTTCGTCCATGGCTCCGGCGTCCGCCGAACAGCCACCAGAATGGCGCCATGAGCAAGCTCGCCTTCATCGGCCTCGGCGTGATGGGAGGCCCCATGGCCCGGCACCTGGCTGCGGCTGGTCACGATGTCAACGTCTACAACCGCACGGCGGCAAAGGCAGAAGCCTGGGTGGCAGCCAACGGCGGTGCCTCGGCCCCGACGCCGGCGGAGGCGGCGATGGGGTGCGACGCCGTGTTCCTCTGCGTCGGCAACGACGACGACGTCCGCGCCGTGACGATCGGCGCGGGCGGCGCGCTGGCGGCAATGACGCTCGGCTCGACGCTCGTCGACCACACCACCGCATCCGCCGTCGTGGCCCGTGAGCTCGAGTTGGCGGCCCGCGAACGTGGCGTCGGGTTCATCGACGCACCCGTCTCGGGGGGTCAGGCTGGTGCGGAGAACGGCGCGCTCACGGTGATGTGCGGCGGCGAGCCTGACGTGTTCGCCCGTGTCGAACCGATCATCGCTGCGTACGCGAAGTCGTGCCGGCTGCTCGGCGGGGCGGGATCCGGACAGCTGACCAAGATGGTCAACCAGATCTGCATCGCCGGGATAGTCCAGGGGCTGGCCGAGGGTGTGCACTTCGCACAGCGCGCCGGCCTCGACCCGGCAGAGGTGTTCGCCGCCATCGGCAAGGGTGCGGCGCAGTCGTGGCAGATGGACAACCGCTCGGCGACGATGGCGAAGGGCGAGTTCGAGTTCGGGTTCGCCGTCGAATGGATGCGCAAGGACCTCGGCATCTGCCTCGACGAGGCCCGCCGCTCAGGCGCCTCGCTCCCGGTCGCGGCGCTCGTCGACCAGTTCTATGCCGAGGTGGTGGCCATGGGTGGCATGCGGTGGGACACGTCGAGCCTCGTTGCTCGGCTCGGGCGCTGATAGGCCCACGGCCGGGCGGTCGCAGGGAGCGTCGGCGGGAAGTCTGGCTGGGAGCGTTCTGGCGTGGCCACACCGACGTTTCCGTCACATGCCACGCCAGAGTCGTCTGAGACCCGGTCAGATCATTTGAGTAGCGCCACCCTGGCCAGAGCGAGGCCGAGGACGGCGAGGGCCAGGCCGCCGATGCCGAATCCGCCGGCGCGCCTGGCCGGCGGCCGTCCGCCGAGCTGGGCGCGGGTGTATTGCCAGCCCATGATCCCCACCAGCGAGACGATCACCATGGCGAAGCCCAGCGGGCCGTTGGTCAGCTTCACCAGATCGCGCACTTGTTCCTTCATGTCTGGTCCCCTTTGCCGGT